>CALURG010000011.1 GCA_944323115.1 Candidatus Gastranaerophilales bacterium | reverse complement strand
CTTTTTGTAATAACAGTTCTGCTTCAGATGCTCTTTCTACATTGTAGCTTTCTATCATGGAGCCTTTTGTTCCTTTTGGGACAGTCAAATGCCAGAATACTTTTCTTGCATACCGTCCTCCTGCTTTAAACAGTAGATTTTAAAGATTTATCGGCGTGATTTTTAAAAATCAACAATATTTTTACACAGAAAGATTAAACTCTTTTTTCAATTTTTTCTGTAATCTAAAATTTGCATGTGCTTTCTTTACAATGCCAAAAAGATTTATATAATAACCGGCAGCCAGAATAACTGCGGCACTAATCCAAGCGATAGGCCCTGCATAAAATATACCGAAATATCCGAATTTCACGGCCAAATACACAGCGGCAAAAGAGCGGACAAGAAGCTCCGCTATACTTGACCAAAGCGGCATCATAGCTTCCCCCATACCTTGCAGTGCATTTCTGAATATAAAAATCTGACCGAGGAAGAAATAGAATAATGTGCTTATCCACAAATAGCTTCTGGCTATTTCAATAATATGTGTCTCGCTTCTACCTATAAACAGTCCTACAATATCACTGCCAAAAAAGTGTATAGTAAGTGTCATAAAAATACTCAGAGCTATATTTATCAATGAACCTTTGTTTACACCCTCTCTGATTCTTGAGAAGCTGTATGCACCAAAGTTTTGTGCAGTATATGCAGCAAGAGCAATTCCAAAAGAAATCATCGGCATCGTCGCAATTTGTTCTATCCTTAATGCTGCCGTGAATGCGGCAATAACATCGGACCCAAAGGTATTGCATACACTTTGTATGATTAAAATTCCGGCACCCAAAATAGAACTCTGTACTGCCATCGGTACACCGACTTTCAAATGTTCATAAGCAAAAGAAAGACTCTCTTTTTTTAAAGCATATGCCCAATCTTCTCTTCTCAGATGAAGTATCGGAAATTTAAGTTTTACATAAACAGCACACATTATTACAGAAACGAGTTCCGAGACAACAACAGCTACGGCAGAACCAGGCACACCCCAGTGAAATTTCAGGATAAATAACAATGCCAAAAATACATTCAATACGGACGCAAAAATTAAGAAATAAAGCGGTGTTTTGCTGTCGCCAAGTGCTCTGATAATACTCGATAACAGGTTATAGGCATTCATAATAAACAAACCTGCAATTACAATCTGAATATACCAAAAAGCATCCTGCCTAATCTCTTGAGGAACATTCATCCAGGTAAGTGCCTGATTCATAAAAATTGCCAATACAATAGAACAAAAAACAGTTATTCCCGTACTCAAAACTGTAGAAACAGTAACGGAACGTCTCACACCCTGTGTGTCTTTTGCACCGAAACGCTGGCCGGTAATTACTGCAAAACCGCTTGTTAAACCAATTACAATAAACATGACAAAGAAAAATATCGGAGATATTGCCCCAACTGCCGCAAGTGCTTTCATACCGAGTGTTCTGCCGACAATTACGATATCAGCGACATTGTACAGCTGCTGAAATATGTTCCCTATCAACAAAGGTATTGAAAACCAAATAATATGTCTGAGCGGCGAACCCTCTGTCATATCCTTTATCATGTGAAAAAACCTTATTGTTATCAAAGACATTTTACTATACAAATAAAATATAGGTATAATACAAAATGACGATAAAAAGGTAAAAACAAAATGATAAAACTCATAGCTTCTGACCTGGACGGCACACTAGTGAACGACCAAAAAGAATTTGCTCCGGACTTTTTTGATATTTTAAAAGAACTCACAAAACTCGATATAAAGTTTTGTGTTGCAAGCGGTAGAAGCACATATGCACTAAAAAAAGTTTTTTCAAAATACCGTGATGATATTTATTATATTTCAGACAACGGAGGTTATATTTCAGGCAAAGATATCGAAGAAACGCTTCTTCCCTTATCTTTGCAAACGGCAAAAGATACGGTAAAAATTTGTCTTGAAATTCCTAAAGTACAAGTCATCATGTGTGCAAAAGACAAAGCATATTTTGTAAATCCCGATGAAAAATACATTCCGGACATTAGTTTTTATTACACAGATTATGAAATAATCAGCGACTATACAAAAGTAGATGAACAAATCCTGAAAGTGGCTGTATTTGACCCGATTGGTTCAGCCAAAAATGCATACCCGTTTTTAAAAGGCAAGCTGGATAAGACTCTTGTACCAGTAGTTTCTTCTGTTGAATGGCTGGATATTATGGACAAAGGGCGTAATAAAGGTTTGGCACTTGATACATTACAAAAACATTTCGGCATAAAAAAATCCGAGACAATGGCTTTTGGAGACTTCAACAATGATATAGAACTGCTAAAAGAAGCTGATTTTTCTTTTGCTATGCAAAATGCAACGGATGCCGTAAAAAATGCAGCAAATTATATTGCACCTTCAAACAATGATTTTGGCGTTGTTCAAAAAATAAAAGAAATAGCACTATCTGACAGAGTTTAGCATCATAAATCCGTAATTCAAGTATGCAGCAAAACAAATCCATACAACATAAGGAACAAGAAGTGCCGCAGAAATTTTTGATACCTTATAAAACTCAATAATATTCAATACAACAAATACTGTCAAAAAACATATGATTGTAAAACTCAAAACTATATTGTGAAGAGCAAAAAACACAGGTGTCCACAAAAAATTCAGGACAATCTGAATAGTAAAATATACATACCCCGCTGTTTTATTTTGAACAGAATTTGCGTTTTTAAAAACTATCAAAGATAACACAATCAGCACATATAAAAACAACCAGGCTGGAGTAAATACGTAATCAGGAGGAGTAAGAGCCGGTTTGTTTAATGTTTTATACCATATCATATCCATATTTATGAGCCTTTCAAAATTTCTCAAAAATATTATCCAGGATATTTGTTAATCAAACTATTACCGGAAACGACATAAACTTGTGGCCGGCAACAGGTATCTATTGCTGTGCTTAGTGTAGATAAATATTTAAATGTAAATAAATGTTAAATAATTCTTAAGTTATTTTTTATTATAGGCAATTATGAACAAAAAAAATACTTTATATAAGAGTAAGGGAATTTAAAATTTAAAGGAAGAACAAAACAACATTTTAGATTTTAGCTTACCAAAATAAGAATAATAAGTTTTATCCATATACTCTCTCTCTCTTAATATCCTCGTGTTTATTTAATGCTTGGCAAAATGCTCAAGCATTTTTTTTGCATTGTTATTGGGATTTGTTATCTTTTGTGATAATTAAAAACTATTTTTGTTTAACATATATGACGCAATTTTGACGCAATGGTGTAACTACATTTGAAAAACACTTATGAATAAAAGAATGCAAATTTTTTTTTGTTTGATATTTAATATAAACAGAGGGAAAAATGAGAAACAAAATTCTTGGCACATACAATGTTTTTAAGCCGATTATAAACCACGCAAAATCATCACGGAAACTGGAAAATTTTTCCGTAAATATACAAGATCAATTTAACAAGCAAACAAGTAATTTAAAAACATTTTTTATAACTCACCTTAAATTTAAGACAAAAGTCAAACGAAAGATGCTTGTACAGCAAAATGAACAGTGCAAAGCGACATTGTACAGAAAATTTTTTGATTTAGCATCTCATAAAATAAAAAAATCACCAGTAGAAATTGGAATAGCGGAATCAAAAAACAAATGGGCTATGACTTATCATTTTATTGAACCAGATACAAACAGAGAAATAGGTTATGTAACTATTTGTGACTGGCAGATAGCAAAAAAATACATACAAATGATACCGTTGCGTTTTGCAGAAGGAAAGCTTCTAAAAGATTACCCTGAATTCGGCGTAACCGGAAAACGAATTACCATAGATTATTTGCAGAATAATCTTCCTGATGAATATGCTGGAATCGGAAAAGCTGCCGACCAAATAGCCGTTGAATACTGCCTAAAAACAGGTATAAAACCCGTTATAACTTCTATTGCGGATATGAATTCACATGCTGCACATTACTTAAGAGGAAGAAGATTTTTTCCAAGCAAAAGCTTGATATCAAGATTTGGTACAGATAACCCTAATGAATTAATAAGAGAAAGAATTTTAAAGACGCCACAAGGTCAAAAAGTTGAATGCAGCGATCTTGGACCGATATATATGTACATGCCTGAAAAAATAATTCAAAGATATATGAAAAAAATAGAAAAACACAAAATTTTGCAATAAAAAAAGAGCCTCAGTATTTTGGAGGCTCTTTTTTATAAATGTTACTCTTTCAAGAAACTTTCATAGTTTTTTGCAAGCAATTGAGTTTTTATTTGATTGATAAAGTCAAGAGCAACACCGACCATGATGATTAGAGATGTTGCACCAATCCCTTGCAATGTAGTGATATTTGTAATATAAGAAGCTCCTGACGGTATCAATGCAACAATACCGAGACACAAAGCCCCAAGTAATGTAATTCTTGAAAGAATTTTGTCTAACGCCTCTGCTGTAGGTTTACCAGGCTTTATACCGGGTATTGATGAGCCATATTTTTTCAGATTGTTTGCAATTTCTTTTGGCTGCATATTAGGCATAATTGATGCATAAAAGAAAGTCAGAAAAACAATCAATAAGAAGTACAGAACATAATGTACCCATCCTGACGGACTTAACGTTGTAGAAAGCCACGTAATTGCATCTTTGACAGCTCCAGCCGGAAGATTTGTCTGCCCAATTAAACTAATAACAGTAGTCGGGAACAGCAGTATTGCGATAGCAAAGATGATAGGCATTACACCGCCCGGATTCATCTTAAACGGAATATAAGTGTTTACACCGCCGTATATTTTATTTCCGACCTGTCTTTTGGGGTTTACAATCAATACTTTTCTGATAGCTTCCTGCATTACTACAATCAGAACCATTGTTGCAAAGAAAATTGCCAAAAGAGCAAGCAGACCCAACTGCAATGATGAATCGTTTGCAACAAGCTGCCCTGTGTTCTTACAATAGTATGGGATTCTTGAAATAATACCCACAAAAATCAACATTGAACCGCCGTTTCCGATTCCTCTTTCTGTCATTAATTCGGCAAGCCACATAACAAATACTGAACCTGCCGTCAAAATTAAAGCAGAACCTAAAAAGAAAACAGTGTGATTAACACCGGGTAATATTGCTGCCGGTGCTTGATGGAGCAAATACAAAAGGAAAATACTTGCCTGAAAGAAAGAAATAAACACTGTAAAATATCTGGTATACTGCGAAATTTTTCTTCTTCCCGCTTCACCTTCCTCTTTTTGAAGCTGTTCCAAATGAGGAATAATAACAGTCAATAATTGCATAATAATTGAAGCTGTAATATAAGGTCCGATACCGAGAGCCAAAATTGAAATGTTGGCCAAAGCACCGCCTGAAAATAAATCAATAAATCCGATTATATTGTTTCCTTGTGCAATTCTTGAAAAAGCCTCGTTGTCTATACCAAACAACGGAAGAGCAACCCCGAGCCTAAAAACCGCAATCATTGCAAAGGTAAAAATAAGTTTTGTTTTCAAACCTGAGGCTTGAAACATTGATACAACATCGTCCATTGACGGTGGTTTCATTCTTGCGTTTTGCATTATATTTTTTCTCCCTGTCTGTTTCCGTCTCTCTTTTTATTTTTGAATAAGGACGGTATAGGATAGCTAAAACTGCAAGCACCGGGATATTACCGATTGCTTGCAGTTTTTACACATTTATACTAATTCAGCTTTACCGCCTGCTTTTTCGATTTTTTCCTTTGCAGATGGAGTAAAGTATCTTGCTTTTACTGTAACTGCTTTAGAAATTTCGCCGCTGCCCAAAACTCTCAATACTTCTGATTTCGGATGAGCTTTGCCGTTTTCGATTAACCAAGTTAAATCAATTTCTTTGGCATCCAATTTTTCAATGTCTTTTACATTTATTTCCGCACAGTTCAATGCAGCAAAATTTGTGAAACCTTTAAGTTTAGGCATTTGTCTGTAAGAAGGCATTTGTCCTCCTTCAAAACCTCTTTTTGAACTTGAACCTGAACGCTGACCTTCACCATTGTGGCCTCGTCCGGAAGTTTTGCCAACGCCTGTTGCTCTGCCTCTGCCTACTCTTTTTGATCTGTGAGTAGCACCTTCAGCAGGTCTCAAATCTTCTAATTTTATTCTTTCTGCCATTTGTTTATGTCCTTTAATTTAAAATACTACTTTACAACTTCAACAAGATGAGGAACTTTGTTTACCATACCCATAATAGTAGGGCTTGCAAAATGTTCAACAACATCATTTGTTTTTTTCAAACCAAGTGCTCTCACAACCTTAATCTGGTCTTTTGTAGAACCAATCAGGCTTCTTACGAGTTTGATTGAAATTTTTTCCAATTTATCTTTAGCCATTTTTATAATTTCCTTTTCTTTTGTTTAGTATGCCTATTTTTTATGCATTCAACATTTCTTTAAGTGTCAAGCCGCGTTTTTTTGCAACATCACCAAATGTTTGCAGATTTTTTAATGCATCCATTGTTGCATTTGCTGCATTCAACGGAGATTTTGAACCTAAAGATTTGCTCAAAATGTTTTCGATACCTGCAAGCTCTAATACTGCACGAACAGCACCGC
>CALURG010000010.1 GCA_944323115.1 Candidatus Gastranaerophilales bacterium | reverse complement strand
GTGACATTTTCTTTTCTTCAACTTCTTCTGAAATCAAAGTGATATTCGGCTGTGTCTGCAAAGCAACTTCAAGAGCCACGTGAGTAGCACTTCTGCCCATAACTTTAACAAAGTGCCAGTATTTTTTAGCTGAATTAACGTCTCTTTGAATATTTCCGACAAGTTCTGCATATGTTTTTGTAGCAGTGTCAAAACCGAAAGAAATTTCGATTTGCTCGTTTTTCAAGTCGCCGTCAATTGTTTTAGGACAGCCTATTACCTGAATTCCTGCATTTTTTGCAACAAACCATTCGGCTAGCATTGCAGCATTTGTATTTGAATCGTCGCCGCCGATAATAACAATACCTGAAATATTCAATTTTCTGCAATTTTCAAGTGATTTTTCAAACTGTTCTTCTGTTTCAAGTTTTGTTCTGCCGGAACCGATGATATCAAAACCGCCTGTATTTCTGTAAGCATCAATGATTTCATCAGTAAATTCTATGTATTGTCCGTCAATAATACCTGAGGGACCGCCTAAAAATCCGTACAATTTGCTGTTCGGATTAGCCTGTTTGAGTGCATCATAAAGACCTGCAACTACGTTGTGACCGCCGGGTGCTTGTCCGCCGGAGAGGATTACACCAACATTTCTTGCTGCAAATTCCTGTTCATCACCGGATTTGAAAGTAACGGTACATTTTCCGTATGTGTTTTCAAAAAGTTTTTTGATTTGTTCTTGATCTTTTACACATTCAGTTTTGTCGCCTTCGATAACAGCAACTTTTTTGATACCTGCTGCAAGTGTAGAAGGCAAAACAGGTTTAAATTCCAATCTCGCTTTTTGAAGCGGCGAAAGATCTTTTGTTGTCATAATTCTATAACCTCTTTTCGTAATAATTTTTCATGTAAGATTTTAGCATAAAAATTTTTATTGAATACTCATTTTGTAACAAAACACAGCATTGACAAGGCTTTTTTAAATTTATAGAATTAGAATTATGAAAAGATTATTGCATGTTTTATTCATACTATTTTTGTTTTTTTCTTTTTCAACCGACTGTCTTGCAAAAGACAGAGTAGTAAAAAACATCGGAAAATCCGAAATTTTTAGCGAAGGATTGTATTTTAAAATTTCCGAAATAAAAACCGCACCTTCTACTACAGAAGTTTTAGTCCGGGTAAAAAACAAATCAATGCTGAGCCAAGCAGTTTATATTGAGCTTGAAGACGAAACAAATACTTATAAACCGGTTAAATCAGGCAGCATAAAAATTTTTAATCCATTAAAATTTAACAAACCTATTTCCGAAAAACTTGTTTTTAAAACAAACGGTTTAGAGAAAAATTGTAAACTTGTCTTGTACAGCCGTGATATTTTCAAAAAAAATAAAAAGAAGGTCATTACAAAAATTGACTTAAACGAAGCAAAAGAAGAAATCATTTCAGGCAAGACAAAAACATCGTTTTAAAACAATGTGGTGTAAAGATTTTTTATCACATATCTGTCTTTGTTTTTTACATTAATTTTTTCTGCATGCAATGTAATTTTTTTGCGGGAGCCTTTGGCAAAAAGGTTTCTTACATAGTCGGCTGCAAGTTTCTTTTTGTCATTCAAACTCACATCTTTTAATGACCAAATATTTTCAAGATTAATTGCATCTTGTCCGGTAATAATGTGTTTTCCCAACCTTTTTATACACTGATATGCACAAGCAAGCGAAGAATCACCTGTTGCGTCATAGAGCTGTCTTCTCAAAGCTGCATCTTCTTTTCGTCCATACCTTATTTGTTTTACAAAGTCTTTTATCACCTGTTCAATCATACTTTTTTCTTTATATGAATGACCGTCAATTACCACATAGCTTACCGGAGTGAGTGCACCGAAAGATGTTTTACGTACCGGATTTGAATACATTGATGCAGAAGTTATTTTCATTACTGATACCCTTTTTAAGGGTAAAAATTTAAAAAAAAATTTTTTTGCGATTTAATTTGATAAAATTTTATAAAAATTTACAAAGAAATGAAAATTTACGGGCATTGCTTTTTTTTTTGAAACATAAGATAATGTAAACCATGAAAAGAAAATTGATAATGGCATTATCCTTAACTCTGGCATTGGCACCGCTTTCTGTCTGTGCAAAAATGACGCCGGAAGCTTACAAACTTTTTCAGGAAACAAATATTCTGGAAAAAGATGCAAATTATTCCGTAGCTATTGAAAAAATAAAACAAGCTATTGAGCTTTCTCCGGATGAAGCAATTTTGTACATAAAATTAGGCGGAATTTATTCCGAAATGGGTGACTGGCAAAATGCACTGGTGGCATACAAAAAAGCTGTCAGAATAAAACCTAACGATGCCGTTGTCTATATCAGTATAGGTAATATATTGCAGCAGCAGCACGATTATGAAAATGCTTTCGCTGCATACAATCAGGCATTGACTATATTTCCGGAATACAAGTATAACTATCTCAACCTTGCCAACGTAAAATTTTTGCAAGGTGACAATCAAGAGGCAATAAAATACTTTAAAACTTTTTTGGGCTACTATCCTGACGATGTTGAAGCAAGAGAAAATCTTGCATCAATATATTTAAAACTTGATAAATATCAAGATGCAGCCGACGAATACGCAACATTGTATACAAAAAATCCTGCGGGGTTTAATGAATACTCAAACTACGGACTTGCACTTCTTCGTTCAGGAGACTACACAAATGCCGTTGAAATGTTCAAAAAAGCTGTCAGAATAGATCCAAATGACTATGCCTCTCATGCAAATATGGCTCTTGCATATGTACGTCTTTCAAAAGACGAACTTGCACTTATTGAGTTTAGAAATGCATTTCAAATTAAACCTGATTTAAACGATTTAAAATTTGATTACGCAAACCTCTTGGCAGACATGGGTAAAACACAAGATGCAATAAATATGTACAAAGAGTACCTGCAATACAAGCCTAAAGACCCGATGGCTTATTTTAATCTCGGCATAATTTATCAAAAGAATGCAAAATATGAAGATGCCATTGCGGCTTATAAAAAGACAATAGAGCTTGATACTGCTAATGTGGAAGCAAAAAAAGAACTCGGCAGAACATATCATTTGTGCAAAAACTATACTGAAGCCATAAAAATATACGACGAATTGCTGGCTCAAAACAAAAATGACTACAATGTCCAATTTAATAAAGCAATTGCACTGCATGCAATGTCACGCTATGAAGAAGCAATTGCAATATATAAAAATCTTTATCAGCAGAGAACTGAACCCAAAGTTAAAGATTACTTGTGCAAAGCTTATCTTGCACTCGGCGATGAATACATGAAAAGCGGTTCTCAGAAAAAAGCAATAAGTTGCTACGAAGAAGCAGCTTCTTTAAACGCAAACAGTGCCGATGCATACAAAGCTCTTGCGTTTGCATATGATTCTATGGGCTCAAAGACAAAAGCTATTGAAAAATTCGAAAAAGCACTCGAAATTGACCCGGATAACAAAGAAATTGTTGTTGATTATGCAAACACTCTTTCCAAATACGACAGAGACGAAGAAGCACAGGATGTATTTACAAAAGCATTGTCAATGGACAGCAAAGATATCAATGCACATATAGGCCTTGCTGATACTTATATGAAACAAAAGGATTATGACAAAGCTATTTTTGAATATCAAAAAGCATTGGAATTTGATCCAAAAAATGAAGATACACTGATAAAACTCGGCAATGCTTATAAAGCAAAATCCGACACAAAAACAGCTCTTGAACAGTACAAAAAAGTTATATTTTTAAATATAAAAAATACAAATGCAATGTTCAATTCAGGCCTTTGTTATGCCGAGTTGAATGACCTTGTAAATGCCAAAAAAGCTTTTAAAAATGTAATAGCAATTGACCCCAATTATGCATATGCATATTATGCACTGGGGCTTGCATATGAAAATGAAAAGAATTTTACAGCAGCAATTTCAAACTACGAAAAGTTTTTAACCCTTTCGGATGATGCAACTCTGAAAATCCAGGTTAAATCTCAAATTGAATATTTGAAAAATAAAAAATAATAATGAATAAGAAGTTTTTAAAATTTGTATCTGTTTTTCCTTTTGTTTTGGTTTTACTTTTTGCATGTGCTTTCAGGTGGGGAAATATCGGCGAGAAAGGTGCGTTATTATATTTCAGCAGCCAACCTATTCAAAAAACAAATATACAAAATGTAGGAAGATTTTTTCCTGCACAGACAAGAGTTTACTATTTGCTGTTGAATCCTAAAGGATTCAGAGATGAGTATATACGTGTTCAAATTGTAAAAAAAGAAGAAAAAACCTATCATTGGGGATACAAAATACACTGGTCAAAAGACTACCATATTGATTCTTCCCAAAAAGATTTTATGTCATATTTTGTGATAAATGAGCCGGGTTACTATTTTATGCAAATTTTTTCATTTGATGATTTTGACAGAGTAATAGCCAGAAATGATTTTTGGATAAAATAATGCTGAAAAATATTTTTTTAAATATCAAATTTTATATTCAAAAATTGTTTACCTCAAAATACAAAATAGAAGGTAAATGCAATCAATGCGGAGAATGCTGCAAAAATATTGTCTTTATGATAGATGATGAATACATTAAAACAGAAAAGCAGTTTGAAGATTTAAAAAAATTCGACAAAAAATATAAACATTTTGACATAAACGGAAAAAACGAAAAAGGTGTTTTGCTTTTTAAATGTAAATCATTGGATGAAAATAACCGCTGCAAAGACTACAAATTTCGTTCTCTGTATTGCAGAGCATACCCGTTTGTAACAGACAAAATAAGACTTGGCGGATGTGAAACTTTTGACACCTGCGGATACAAAATAGTAAAAGACAAAGATTTCAAATCGTTTTTAAAGTAATCTTTTCAAATAAAATCTGACAAATAACAAATTTTTCATCTGTTTAATTTTTCTAAAAATTACAAACGCCTGATTTAACACACTGATTTTGTGTAAAGAAACTTTTACAAAACACAAAAATAAATCAATTTGAAAGGTTGATATGTTTTTAATGTGTTGTGAAAAGTGAAGTCTGCGGCTTTTGATATTTCCAATCAAAAAACGCAAGGCAAATTTAAGGTGTGTAAAAAGTGATTGTCAGGAATGAAAATATTCAAAAATTTTTAAATTACTGCGGAAAACAACTGCACGCACCGGAGCAAAGACTGATACTCGGTGCAACAGCTCTGGCAACACAGCCTTTTATTGATTTAAACAACAAAGATGTCGACAAAAAAACACGCCTGACGTCTGTTGCAAGAACTATTGCAAAAATAATTGCAGGAACATTAGTCGGTGTATTAGTAAGAAAAGCCGGTATAAATTTTGTAAAAAAATACAGCCAATACGAAAAAATACTCGACCCGAAAACTTCTCTTGTTACCGGTGTAATCGGCAAAAAGGGAAAAGATTTGTTCGTTCCGTTATTTGCAGGCAAAAACAAATTTAAACCGATTAAACCGGAAGATTTGGAAAAGAAATTTAACCTCTACATAAAAGCTATGGGGACATTTGCTGCTACAATAGCAATGGTTTTCACAAATTTTATTTTAGATGCACCTTTGACAAAATGGCTTACCGGGCTTTTTAACAAAATAATTGACAAAACAGAAAAAGCCAAAAGTGCACAAGGAAAGGCTGGTGAAAACTAATGTCCTTTTCTTCTAAACTTTCAAATTTCTGCCAATATATGTGGAATCACTATTCCAAAGACGGAGGAAAGCTCCTTGTACATATGGGTGCTGCCGGATGGGTATTGAGTTCTGCCGCACAAATTTTTATGCTGATGGGAGACAAAAGTATAGACAAAAAACAAAAAAAATTTCTCATGCCTCAAGAACTCGCAGATGCCGGAGTAAATGTCATTATGTATTATTCTATATGCGAATTCATAAAAAGAGGAGGAGATTTTCTTGTTGAAAAAGGCCTTTTTCTGTCAGAAAAAGTTGCCAAAGAAATTTTAAACCTAAAACCCTCAAACATGCCTGAATTAGCCTTAAAAGATTGGAAAAAACTTTTTTCAAAAACAGAACTAAAAGGCAAACTTTCAAAACTTTTAAACAGCCCTCAAAATCTGGAAATATTCAAAAAAGCAGCTTCCACAACTGAAAAAAATCATATAACGGAAGCTGCGAAAAAAGCTTTAAATGTATTTGAAAATCACAAAAACAATGTAGGCACTCTTTCCGCAATTGCCGCTTCTGTATTGGCCTGCAATATAATAACCCCCATTGTTCGAAACAAGCTTGCAGCAAAAATGCAAAAGAAATTGCAATACCATGAAGATGTTGAAACAAGAAAACGCCAGATAACAACAAATATCACAACAAAAAACCCTTTGCCTACTTCTTTTAAGGCATTTAATAATTACAACACATTTTCAGGTATAAAAATTAATTGAAATGCCGATATTTTTTTTATAAACTTTAATGAAAGAGAATAGAGGAGAAGATATGTTTTTTTTCAATATAATTTACAATGTCTTGTTAATTTTTGCAGGTATAATACTATTGCCTTTTATAATTCTTGCTCTTGCAATTGTTCCGAAATTCAGGGCAGGATTTTGGACAAAGATGGGATTTTACAAAAATTTGAACATTGATAAGGAAAAAGAAACTCTTTTCTTTCACGCTGTATCAGTAGGAGAAGTCAATGCAATCGAAGCTCTCTTGAAAAAAACAAGAGAAACTTTCCCCGACAAAAATATAGTACTCTCAACAACAACAAAAACAGGAAATGAAATAGCATTAAAAAAACTTTCTTCAACAGTAGATGCAATTACATATTTTCCGTTTGATTTCTTCTTTTCTGTACTGTCATTCTTAAATGCAGTAAAACCTTCTAAAATTATAATCGCAGAAACAGAAATCTGGCCCGGCTTTGTTTATCTGGCAAAAAGAAGAAATATCCCTGTATACATAGTTAACGGGCGTTTGTCTCCCCATTCTTACGAGGGCTACAAAAAATTAAAATTCATATTCAAACCTGTTCTTGCACAATACAAAGGTATTTTTATGCAAACTCAAGGTGATATGGAAAGAATACTAAATGTAGGTGCAAATCCTGAAATTACCAAAGTTATGGGTAATTTAAAATTTGATATAGCACCTTCAATGACATCAAAACAAATAACAGAGCTTGCGATGACATTAAAACTTAACGGAAATAAAATGATTGTAGCTGCAAGCACACACAAAGGTGAAGATGAAGTAATTCTGGACAGCTTTAAAAATCTGAAAAAAGAATACCCCTCACTCAAACTTCTTTTGGCTCCACGTCATCCTGAAAGGTATGAAGCAGTTGAAGAGCTGTTAAAAAAATCCGGTTTCTCTTACGGCCGCAGAAGCTTGAACGATACTTTTGAAAATAAAGATATAATAATGCTGGATACAATGGGTGAACTGATGAAAATGTTCTCAGTATGCCATCTTGCATTTATCGGCGGCAGTTTTTCAAACACGGGCGGACACAATCCGCTTGAGGCAAACATATGGGGAAAACCGGTTGTATCCGGCAGTTGTGTATTCAATTTTAAAGACATATATGACTACCTTACAAAAACTGATGCAGCAAAACTCTGTTCCGACACAGTCGAATTGACAGACGCAATGAAAAAACTTTTGTCAGACACAAAATATTACCACAAGGCCTGTGATGACACACAAAAAATATTTAAAGAAAATAAAGGTGCCGTTAATTTCGTTATTAACGAATTGAAAGAATAATTATTTGGAAATAAAAGAAAAATTTTGTATTGTACAAATATTGAGATATGATACAATATCGGTAGGATTTTTCGGTCAAAAGTTATGAAAAAAAAACTTTCAATTGCTTTTATATGGCATATGCATCAACCGGTTTACAAATCAGAACAGAATGGTTTGTATTTGATGCCGTGGGTAAGACTGCGTGCTATCAAAGATTATCTGGATATGCTTTTGTTGATGGATAAATTTCCGGGACTCAAACTCAACTTTAATCTGGTGCCTATTTTGGTATCATCGCTGTATGACTACGGATACAACAATGCTCACGATATCCTGTCGAGATTGACTATAACACCTGTGGAAGAACTCACGGATGACGAAAAAGAATTTATACTTAACCATTTTTTTGATGTAAATTACCAAAACATGGTTATGCCGTATCCCGAGTACAAAAAGCTTTATGACAAAAGGTTTCAAAACAATGAGTGTTCAATAACAGATTTTTCACTTCAGGAATACTCGGATATAATGGCTTGGTTTAACCTTGTCTGGTTTGATCCTATATGGAAAGAAAGTCCGGAAATAAAATATCTGTTCAGCAAAAAAAACGGTGAATTCACTCAAGCCGATAGAGAAAATATTATTAACTTTCAAAGAGAAATTATAAAAAAGATAATACCTTCCTATAAAAAATATCAAGATGAAGGTAAAATAGAAATTTCGACAAGCCCTTATTTTCACCCTATTTTGCCTCTTTTAATTGATGCAAATGATGCAAAAATTGCCAACCCAAACGCAGACTATCCTGACATAAAGTCTGATATGAGTTCTGATGCGAGATTGAACGTTGAACTGGCTCTTGATACATTTGAGGATATTTTCGGCAAACGTCCGCAGGGAATTTGGCCATCCGAGCAATGTATAAGCGAAAAAACCTTACAATTATTAATTGACTTGGGAGTAAAATGGACGGTTTCAGATGAAGGAGTTTTGGAACAAACCCTAAAAAAAGAGTTTGTCAGAGATTTTCGAGGATATCTGGAAGACCCTTATGAAATTTGCCACAGTTACCGCTACAAATATGAAAACAAACAAATTGCTTTATTTTTTAGAGATGCAGTTATTCCAAATCTTATAGGTTTTGAATACCCGCACCATGATCCGGTCAAAGCGGCAAATGACTTGTACGACAGAATAAAAACCAAACAAAGGAAACTACAATCCTCTCCTGACAAAATGCACATTTTGACTATTGCTATGGACGGGGAAAACTGCTGGGAAAATTATCAAAATGACGGACACGAATTTTTAGAAACACTTTACAGATTAATTCAAGATGATGAAGAACTTGAAACTGTAAGAATTTCGGATTATGTAGATGAAGTTGATAAGCTGGACTGGACAGGAACACCGTTTGAACTTGATTCCGTAAAACCCGGCTCCTGGATAAACCGCGATTTTCTGCTATGGATAGGTGAACCTATAAAAAATCTTGCATGGACATACATGGACAATGCAAGGTGCGAACTTGTTGAATATCAGAAAAAATATCCTGATGATGAAAACCTTGAAACAGCCTGGCAGGAACTTTTGATTTGTCAAGGCAGTGATTGGTACTGGTGGTATGGAGAGCCTAATGACTCCGGACAAGACGATATTTTTGACCATCTGTTTAGAGAACACTTGAAAAATGTATACAAAAACATAAACAAGCCTATTCCTTCTTATTTGGATACCCCTTTGACGGAATTTTACGAGGCACGTTCAAGGTTTCCTACAGCACCGTTTGAAGGATTCAATTTGACGGGCAAAGATCCCCATGAGAAATGGGAAAACGGAGGATGCATAGATATTCCTGCACCTCCGACAATGCAGGAAAAAAGATTTTTGAACAAAATATGCTTTGGCTATGATGAAAAAAATCTTTATCTTCGTTTTGACATAAATAAATTTATTTTAGATAAAGACAATGGTTTTAAGGAATTTAACCAAATTTATATTTATTTTAAAAACAAAAATACAGACCAGATGTTTTCCTCACCAATAAGAATGGTAAACAAAACAGAATCTTTGATACCGATTATTAAAGAAACATACAACAGCGAAGTAAAACTATCATTTTTTAAAAATGTTCACTTTGATGCAATGCTGTCTCAAGCCATACGTGACAATTTATGGGTTTTGCAGCTTAAGAACAATATTGACTTTGTATTTACGGATTTTCTTGAAGTCAGGATTCCTTTTGAAGATTTACGAGTGGAAAACGGACAGTCTGTTGAATTTTTTGTAGTGCAAGGGCCAATGGGTGTTGTTGATGATTTTTATCCGAAAAATTCTCTTCTGCCCGTAAACAGACCTTTACAGTCTGAAACAGTCAAAAGTGAACAGTAACAATTACAAGTCTATTGCTGCACCGGTTTAAATTGCCTAAACCACCCTTGCTTGTACTTAAGGCCATTATAAACAGTGTGGCTTGTATCTCGCCTAAACCTCAAGCAGGGAATGCAACCTGTCATTTTGAAATGCAAAATAAAAAACGTATTCCCTTCATTTGAGAGCAAGAACTCTATATGAAACTTTTATTTATTGTTTTGCTCTTAACAATTCTACAAAGTACCATGACAAAATTTCAGGCGTGAGTTATATTAATACAAGGATGGCTATTATAAATTTTAATGAGGATTGGGACAATTAGCGATAATTTTTATAACATATCAAATAACCCTGAAAAACTAAATTCACAACTCACAAAAATGAGTTCTCTGTCTGACAACAACGACAAATTTAGTTCTTTAAGTACATCATCAATGCTTGCAAAAGCAAATGTACCTTTGTCTCATACTCTGGCCGCTGACAATTATATGGTCATAAAAAAAATATACGGCACTCCCGTTGTAAAAAGCCGTATATCAAACAAAGAAAGAGCTCTGCTTGGAAAATACGATTTTAACCAGCTTGAATATACGACAATAAAACAAATTAATGAAGAACTTGAGCTTTTAAAGAAATGGTCAATGTCTCTTGATCAAAACTTAAAAGAAGATGCTGACAAAATAATAGAAATCAGACTTAAAGAATTAAAATATCTTGCAGCTTGCAGATATACGCTTATTACAAATGAAATCTATAACGGATATATGGCTTTGGAAAAATACTTTGAAGATATTTCAAAATATTCTTTATAAACATTTGTAAAGTTCAACAGTTAATTTTATCAAAAATTATACATATTTCGGTTTTATAATATTGTGTGAAAAAATAAGTAAGGAACGATGTATGTCAAAAGTTTTATTTTTAGTATCACCTGCATTGAATTCGTTTGCAGATAAAAGAAAAGGAACAACCGGTAACAAAATTGACTGTGCTATGCATCATTTTGCAAATGCAGCAGTGTCAGATGTTCAAATTGGTGCTGTAGCAGGCGTTGCTGCTCTTGCAGGCCGAGCTGTAATGAAAAAACAAGGTCAGGTATTGAGCGGTACTACAATGCAAAAAATTAAACAAATTTACAAAGCAGTTCCGAAACCGATAAAAATTGCGGCAGGTGCTTTGATTGGATTGAGCCTTCTTGTTCGTAATTACAAAAAAGGTAAAATTGAACAAAAATACTTAGACAGAGCACAGTTTGTAGACCACACATTCACTCTGGACAAAAAAGAAACTCCTGCTGATTCAACAAAAAAAGCATAAAAAGAGCAAATTCTACTCATATTCTTTGATATAGGACTGCAATTCCATGCATCGTTCCAGCACATCATTGTTCAGTTCTGATATAAAATCATCAATGCTTTTTTTATCTTTAAGCGTCTTGTTACGGAAAAACAGACTTTCTGTTATATTTTGCCAAAACTTTTCTTTAAATAAAACAAATTTGTCATAAACAGATATATCTATATACCTTTTAGCTTCACACAGGTATACAAACAAATCACAAATTTCTGATTTTGCATCAGATATTTTGTTTAATGATACAAAATTTTTGATTCTTATTATATGGTCAAGGATTACTGTGTAATACGGAAGTATTACTTTTTTCTTGTTTAAAAGAGTATTTTTGAAATATTCTATAGTTGTTTTGTAACCAAGTTCAATCAAATTTTCCCGTTCTTTTTGCGGAAGAGTAAACTGAACAGGCAAAATGTGATCGGTATCAATTTTTACATAATCAAATTTGTCTTTCGGCTGATAAGTCTGAATAATGTATTCCGTAGCAAAATTTGAAAGCGTTGCAAAAACCGCATTCAAATACTCAACTGAATTTTTCACATCCGGCCAAAATTTTGCACCTTCCAGCCTAAATTCAATAATCCTGCAATCTTCCGGACACAAAATATCATTTATACGCCACATTGGCCAGCTTTTCATCATGTCACCGTCTATTAAAACCTTGCCGTTATATTCGAACGGTTCCAAAAGACCGGGCAACGCAGTTGAAATTCTGACTGCTTGAGCAATTTCAAAGTCAGGTGTAGTATATTTGGAAAAAATATACGGCTCACATCCGTTTATATTACTGGTGATTACAAAAAAATCTTTGTCTATATCTTTGAACGTAACAGGCGGATTTTTTCCTTTTTGGTATTGTTCGCCGTAATATTTTTTTTCTATTCCTGTTCTCAGCCAGTTAAGAAAATGCTCTCCTTTACTTATCGCAAAGTTTTTTGCCAAATTCAGCTGTACATCACGGAACAAATCAAAATTTACTTCGTTAAAGAGCTCTTTAAATTCGTCATAAGAATAATCCAAAGAAGCAAATGCAGCAAACACGGCACCGACAGAAGAACCTGCATAGGCTTTTATTTTTACATTGAGTTCTTTCATTGCTTTCATCGCACCGAGATAGGCCAATCCCCTGATTGCCCCGCCTCCGAATATACATAAATATTGTTTTGAACCTATTTCACTCAATGCAATTACTTTCTTTTATTCCATTAAAACACAAAATTTATCAAAAAAAATTAATCAACAAAACATATTTCTGAATATATTCCATGAGTGCAGAGTATTACTCTTTTAATTTTTTAAGAATCATATTTGCACGTGCTGTATAACTGTGTTTTTTTACAACGTTTGAATAGCCAGTAAGTGCAATTTTTTGTGCAATCAAAGAATTTTTTAAGTAAAATTCTATCTTATCAATCAAATCATAAACATCTTTGTATGTTTCCAATTCTTTTGAAACAACAAAATTTTCATTTATATCAGACATTTCGTCAGTTAACAAAAAACCTTTTGACGCAAGAACTTCAAACACCCTGTAGTTCAATCCCGATTTTCCCTGCAATGTTATGTTTACATTGACCTTAGAGTTGTAATAAACATTTGCAATATCCTTTTCAGTTTTCAAAAAGCCTTTGTAAGCACTTTTGTAGATATCCAACTCTTCATCAGACAAAAGACATTTTGACTGCATATCATCAAGACTTTGCAAAAAATGTTTCTCGTAGCAAAAGATATTCATCTTTTTGCCGAATTTTTTTATTAACGCTGCCAATATCAATTGTCTTTTTTCTGTCAACGGCCGACCTACAAAAGATATATCAAAAGTTTTTCCTTCTTCTGCTCTATATGACCTATAGTTTACCGCAAGCGGAAGATAAAACGAATTTGGAATCTGTCTTACAAAATCCTTGTCCCAGAGAAAAGAAAAAACATTTTCCTTATCCGAAGCAAGTTTTCTAAATTCATTATAAAGTTCAGGTTTTTCAACATAAGCAAATTTTCCGTCCGGTTCGTCGGCAAAATAGTGAACGAGTTTAAATTTTCCTTTGTTCTCAATTAAATAATCTATAATGTCCATTCTGCCCGGAAATAAAAAACCGTAATCATATCCAAAAACAATATCAGGCTTGAATTTTTTAATTTCTTCTAACGAAAGCTCTCTCAAATCTTTTTGCAAAACATAGCAGCCGTTTGATTTAAAACCGGAATTAAACCCGTTCATAATCAAGGTTCCGGCAATACTGTTCGGCATTGTTATCAAAATCTTTTGCATTTAATTATTCTCATTTGTTTTATAAAATTTTTACAAATTTTTTTGAGCAGCATCAAATATCATGAAACAATACTTTGTCTCATCCTGTCCGAACGTGCAGTAGTCAAAATATTTTTAAGTTTCATAATAGCCTGTGCATGAAGCTGGCAAACTCTGGATTCCGATACATTTATGGTCTCGCCTATTTCTTTGAGAGTCATGTTTTCGTGGTAATAAAGAACCATAATCATTCTTTCTCTCTCCGGCAGACGTTTCAATGCCATCTGAAGCTCTTTTTTTACATCTTTGTCGACTAACTGCTCGAGAGGATTTTTGGAATTTTCATCCTGTATTGTATCAATTATTTCAACACTTTCTTCTGAAGTACCTCTTTTGTCATAGATAGAGCCGACTTGCATTTCTTCCGAAAGAAGACTTTCTATTTTGTCTTTTTCCATTCCCATTGCATTTGCAAGTTCTGTAGTTGTTGCAGCCCTGCCGAGAGTTTGTTTCAATTTTTCTGCGACGAGTTTGATTTCTTTTATTTTCTTTCTTGTAGATCTCGGAACCCAGTCTTGAGAGCGAATTTTATCAATAATAGTACCTCTGATACGCATAAGGGCGTAGGTTTCAAACCTTGCACCCTTATCAGGAGTATACTTTTCTATGGCATCTATCAAACCTTCCACGCCATAACTTGTGATATCTTCTAAAGAAAACGTCTGAGGAAGATTCATTTTTATTCTGCCTATTACATACCTTGTCAAATATATATACTGTACAATCAACTTGTCTCTGAGTGATTTTTGGGTTTTGTCAGCAAGATACGCAAGCCAAAGCTCTTCCAATTCCGAATCTGAAAGTCTTTTGATTTTATTATAAGAGCTGTATTCTAGTTCTTCACTCATTGTTGTTGTTATCCAACGATTTCCCCTAAAAGTCTCGAGGTAACTCTCTCCCCTGTTTTTAAACATCCGTACAAAGCACAAAGCACGTGATGGTAATATTATATATTTCATTCTACCTTTTAAGTATATTTACAAATCATGCATACGTATGATTTTTCACTTCCGGTTTTTGAAAAAGCTAAAAGAGATAAAAGCATTTTTTCTTTTCAAATAAAAAAGATTGCACTTTTTTACGACAAATTATTGTACATTGGTATATTTTATATTTTGCAAAACCAACTTACACTAACAATGGATATCGTAAGGAGAGGAATCTTGTAATGCTTACTCAAAAATATATAGACGGTGTAAATCAAAGACACCAGTTAGAATTTAACAATATCAGCAAAGAGCTTCTTCCCTGGCTTGAAGATTTGGCTCTGGAAACAAACTGTAAAATTGAAAGAAAAGAATGGAAAAGTAAATATAACAGCTATGTAATTTATGATTATGAACCGTTTTGTTCCGACGGATTTGAGATAAATATTGTCGTATCATCACTCAGCCGTGCCCACCTTGAATTTTTAAAGTATTTGTACGAAAACAAAGTCAATACAATAGAATATCTCAACAGCTGTGTAATAGGCTGAATTATCTCGAAAGATAAGCATCTTCTCTAAGTTGTATAACAAAACGTGAATTTGCAGGAATAGTTATGGACTTTCCTTTATAAAAGATTGCCAAAACAGGCGACGCTACAAGGTTTAGCGCATAGACAAGCGTCCCGGTGATTAATGAAAACGGGGTCAGGATAATCTCCACTCCGCTTTCATTCTTGGCAAGGTTGCAAGTAACCCGCCACATTTTTTTGAAAAATTTTGTACCGGGTTTCATTGCTTTAGGAATACTTTGAAAATACATTCGTTTCCCTTTTATATTGTTGAAAAATATATGTTTACCGTTTGCAACACTGACTTTTGCGTCGATATTGTATGTTTTTCCTTTGTATACCATTTGGTTTACTTCGATAACAATAAGACCGCCGTTTCCTGTAATCTGCGGCTGGTGTGAATCGACAACCCTTCCGTAGAAAACAGTTCCGGCCGGTATTGTAATATACCTTGAAGTTTCAGGATATATGCTTTTAAAACTCAGACGTGTACCGACAGGTGTACTGCTGGAGACAGAGCCTGATAAAACCACCTTAAATTTTTTCCCTTTAGGGAAAATATACAGTTTGGAATTGTTGGTATAATAACTGTTCGTTGTTTTGGGTGTTTTGTTCTGTGCCGTTGATTTTTTAGTCTGTGCTGATTTTACTGTAGATGTAGCCTGTTTGGGAGAAGAGACTGTTTCTTTTGGCGGCTGCGTATAATTTTCCGGAGCAACCTGAGCGGGTTTATTTGATGGTGCGAATGCATCATTTGCACTGTCTGTGTATATTTCCAATGAAGGAAGAACAGGCAAATCAGGCAAAGAATCATCAACTGCGGCAAAAACATTCGGGCAGTTTAGGCTCAGTATTATCAACAACGACAAAAATCTCTTCATATTATAAATTTTAAAACAGTAAATGTTTGTTTTAATCCATAAAAAATACGAGATTTATACTTTGTACATTTTTGTATTTTTAACAAAATCTCTGTCTTTGAATATCATTTTGCAATATACCACACCAAATACATAGTTTTTTATTATCATTTGAAGTCTTTCAAATGGTGATTTTATATAATTCAGCCTTTTCAGAATGTTTTTGAGAGAATAAGCTTGTTTCCAAAGATAGTTATATCCGGCTTCTACATCATCTTGTGTCATATTTGCCGGTTTTATAACACAGTGTGCACAATCATACAAAGACCAATCTCTTTCAACAATCCTTCCGTTTGCGTCCATTTCTTTGTAATACTCAGTACCCGGATAGGGTGTATTTATAGTAAATCTTACATAGTCTATATTTGCATCATTCACAAAATTCAATGTATTTTCAAAAACCGTATTATCATCACTATCCAGCCCGAGAACAAAGCTGCCAGTTACTTTTATACCGTATGAATGAAGTTTTTTTATGCAGTCCTTATATTTTTCCACATTGTTAAAACCTTTGTTTATACCTTTTACGGAATTTTGATTTACAGACTCAAATCCAATCAAAATTTCACAACATCCTGATTTACTCAACAAGCCAAGAGTAATGTCATCATTACAAACAGAAATAGCCATCGGTGCAAACCATTTTTTCTTAAGCGGAGAAATTTTGACACACAGTTCTCTCAAATAATTTAAATCTTTGCTAAGATTTGGGTCAACAAACTCTATATAATTGTCTTTAATCAACTTTATCTCTTCAATAACGTCGTCAACAGGTCTTTGATGATACCCTTCGCAGACATAAGGCTGAACGCAAAACTTGCAAGTGTTAGAGCAGCCGAATGTTGCCTGCACCATGTTTAATTCGTCTGCCCAAATTGATTTTCTTTCGTAAATATCCCTTTGAGGCAATGCCATATTTTTGAAAGACATATCGGATTTTTGTGTATATCTTTTTTTTAGTTTACCAGTTTTTAAAAAATCATTTATAAGTTCAGGCACTATATCATCGGCAAGGCCGCATAACACACTGTCACAGTGCAATTCTACTTCTTCAGGGTTGAGCGTTGCATGAGTTCCTCCCATAAAAACAGGTATATTTCTTTCTTTAAAAATACGAGCCAGTTCATAAGCTTTATTTACAGCAGGAGTAATTGCGGAAATCCCAACAATATCAGCTTTTATTTCTTTCGGTTTTAAAACTTCAACGGTTTCATCATATATTTCTATTTGAATATCCGGAAAACTCTTTTTTATTACTCCATACAACAAACCGAGCGTCAAAGAATCCGGCATATGTTTAAACAGAAAAGAGCGGTTTTTAAAAGAGTAAACATTTCCTTTGACCATTACAAGAGCAATTTTCATACAATTTTAAAACCTTTTTTACAAATATAAAGTTTTGTAACACACAAATATTCCGTTTCAAATTCAATTATATCAAGATTTTTTTGAAAAGTAAAAAATTTTATTCTTTTAATTATTAAATAAAAAAACAATTATGCCGATATATAAAATGCAGTCTGTAGATTATAAATATTATCAACGGAAATAGTAAAACAGGGAAAAGGTAAAAAACAAAGGAGTACTTATGTCAGATAGTTTGAGTGTATACTTAAACAGCGTAAATTCTAGAAATATATTTCTCACATCAACCGCACAAAATACGGATGAGAGTGTTGAAGCATACAATTTTATAAGCAAAACATATGACCCTACTATAGAAAATACGGATGAAGAAGGCGAAATAATTCTGGATGAAGAATCAAAAAATGATTCGGAAAAAGAAGATGACTCTAATGTCTTAAAAAACATCTCCTCCGGAATGAAAACAATAACACTGGGTACACTCGGAGGCGTAGGAGGTATTGTTCTAAATTCCTTTACAGGTTTTGCTAAAAATACAAGTACCGGCATATGGAACGGAGTAAAAGGTTTATACACAGGCTTAAGTTCAATCGGCGGCGGAATTTGGGGCGGCTTAAAAAGTTTTTATTCAAATTCATTTAAAGGAATAAAACAAATTTTTCAAGGTAACTTTTTTAAAGGAATAGGTTCTTTTGTAAAAGGTATTGGCGGAGCTGTCGTAAATACAGTAAGCGGTATTGCAAAAGGTATCGGAAAAGTAGTAAAAGGCGGTGTTGAAATAGTTAAAGGTGTAGCCAAAGGGATTGTTTCCGTAGGTAAAGCCGTTGGAAAAGGTATCGCAAAAGTAGGAAAAGCTATAGGAAAAGGCATCAAAAAAATATTTAAAGGCTGGTAATAAAACTTGCTTCATAGCATAGTTTACTACCTAAAAGTTTAAGACTAATTTTGCAAAAATCATACAAAAAGACAAATCTATTTATGTTTATGTTTTACTTTCTGTATGATTTATCCGGTTTCAAATTTAAAACACTGTTTTGCATATAGAAAGAATATAAAATTACAGGCCTCAACACTTAATTCTGAAAGATATGCTGTTACGGACAACCGTTATACAAGCACTGACAAAACATATTTGCATAATACAACCGTATCTGCACAAAATCAGATGTTCATCACAAACATTCAAAACAAAATATCATTCAAAGGGTATCAAGGAGACAAACAGCCTTTAAAAAAATTATTCTGGATTTGTACAGGCCGAAACGAAATATATGAAGACGACTGGACAAAGCTGCATATCAAAAAAGTAAACAACAAAAAATGGATAAACGCCCATCCGGCAGAAATTTTAAGAAGAACACCCGAGCAGACTATACAATCATTGTGTACAATCACAAAGCCGGAAAAATGTTATCCCCACATTCCTTCTTATATTCCGTCTCCCGATTTTGGTGACAAATGGGGAAGAAATGCTAATTATATAGAAATCAACCCAAGAGCAATAGCAAAATATGACGGGGAAAAAATTTCAGAAGGGTTGTTAAACACAATGAAACTTATAACAGCAATTCCACCTTCATCAAATTCGTTTGCAAACTGTATAATCCTTTCACAGTTGTATCCAGCATTTGACAATGATGGAAGAAAGCACTCAAGTTCTTTGTATTGCACGGATATACAAAAAGGTATAAGTAAAACCCTCACATCAGAAAATCTCTTCGGAAAAATGGGCAGTGATGAACAGGTTAAGGCTTTTAACGATATGGCCCATCTTTTGGGATTCAAAACAGGTTTTCGTTTACCCCTGTCTTCGGGTCAATTGAAGCTTAACGGAAAAGATTTTGATTGGAAGCTGCACGAAAAACAATTTATTGATGCTTGTGTATATGCAATAAATCTGGGATTTGATTGTATATATTTTGACAGTGCAAAACATATTACAGACAAGAATCATTATTGCGGCTCCGGTGATTTACCAAACAAAGAACAAATGGCATATATGCTTTTTTCTATAAGAGCAAAATCAGGCAGAAACGACCTTTCGTTTGTCGGTGAAAAATGCTATGACAGTGCACAATACAAGGAAATGGGTTTTACTGCCGGCACTGATTGGGGGAAGGCGGATTATTTTGAAAGCGTTTTGTGGGAATCAAAGAAACAGGCTTGTTCAAGAGAATACGCAGCAGGGCCGGAAGTTTCAAATGACAATGATTGCGGAGAATATAAATTTAAAACAAGATTAAACAGGCTACACAACTGCCTTTTTGCACACGAAAATATAAATAATAAACTCCCTTCATACATGCAAATGCATGATATTTTTCCTTTGTCACCGTATACAAACACTCATGAATTGATGCTGAATGCAAAACAAATGAAAGGTTCTGATGCTTGGACAGAATGTGAACGTCATTATGACGGTATTTTTGATACCGGTACAAAAGCAAACTTTTATCGAAATAATGTTTACAATATTTTTGAAGAAGCAATAAAGACTTTCGGATAAGTTTGTTTTTAGACTATCCGGCATAAGATTTAAATGCACAAATTTAGTTTCAATCAGTCAAAAAACCACAAATCGGATTTGTCTATGAATTCAAGACATATATTTAATTTCTCTTCATCAATTTCATGCTCGCAGCCCTCCAGTTCAATATAAGAAACATTGTTTTTGTATTTGTTTTTTTTGTAAAGTTTTCTGCATAATTCTACCGGTGTTGTTTCATCTTTTTTTGTGTGCATAATCAAAGCCGGAATTTGCACAGAAGCAAGAGCCTTTTCATTATTAAATCTGTTTTTCAAAGGTATTAAAAAATCGGGAAGTTTCTTTACAGTATTTTTTATAAATTCAGGCAAATCGAGTTTTAGTGCTATATTTTTTACCATATCAGCAGCCTTATTAAATGGATTTATTAAAATAACGAAAGCACAGTTGTTTTTTGATACAAAATCCAAAGCAACAGCCGCTCCCATCGAATGTCCGACCAGACCTATTTCATAAGGCTTTATACCTTTAGACAAAAGATAATTCCAAACGGCAAAAGAATCTTTCAATGCGTTTTTCTGGCAGAATACACCTCTGCTTTTTCCTCTCCCTCTATAATCGAAAGCAACAACACCCCAGCCGTTTTCCACGAATTTTTTGTACGCATATTGAAGTGTAATATTGCTTTTTTCCGTGCCGATACCGTTAAAAATTATAATATACCTGCTGCTGTTAAAAGGGTTTATATCCCAAATATTCAGGCACGCACCATCTCCAACAGGGAGTGACTGTTCGCAAATTTTACCCTTAAGGCTTTCAATAATTGAATTGCAATTGTTTTTTGTATACAATCCCTGATTTTTATAAAATTTATTTTCATATTTAATTATACTGAGATAGCACATTACAAGGTTAAAATTTTTAAAAATACTGTTTTCTACATTATTTTTATAAAATCCGCCTTTATTCAAATCGCTTATGCATTCTTTTACTGTTTCCAAAACCCAAGTCCTCCCTTTATTTATTAGGAAAAAATAAACAAATAATATTACGGCAACACTATAGCTTATGTATATTTTTATTGGTAATTTTTTTGCCCAAATATAATATATTTATTTCTTTTTCATAACAAAAATACAAAAAATTCTTGACGGTTTCTAAAATAAAATACATAATAAGATACGCATATTTTCTGCAAAGAAAATGGAGACAAGATATAGTTAGGAGAAGTGTAATGAAAAATTTCAAAAGACTTTTGACTTGTGCAATTGTTCTTCTTTCGTTTGCATCTTGTACTTTTGCCTCAGAACAGGCACAAGAACAGAAAGTTGAAGCTTATGCACATCCGACAATGTTCGGCTCTCAAGCCCAAGAGACAGCTACTGCCGATTCTACATACATTGTCGGCGGAAAAATAGCAAAATCAAAAAATCAAATCGGTGTTAAAAACAAAGACCAGGTTCTTGTTGACTCTTGGGTAAAAGATGTTATGTCTTTGATAAAAGATCAGCAGCCTTTTGCTAATGGACAAGTGTTCAACCCAAAAATGCCGGTGCTTCGTTCTGAACTGGCTGTAATTCTTTCGGAAGGATTTGCCTTGAACAACAAGAGCGTTTCAAAATCATACAAAGATATTCCTTCAAATTATTGGGCAAAAGATTGGATTTACGGTGCACTTAACGCCGGTGTAATGATAGGATACCCTGACAAAAACTTCCGTCCTGACCAGCCGGTTACAAAAGCAGAAGTTTTTGCTACTATCGCACAGCTTATCAATGTACCGACAGACAGAAGCCTTATTGTCCCTCAATTTAAAGGCAAGGACATAAAATATATTCCAAAATGGGCAGTTGCTCCGACAAAAGAAGTTGTTGCATCAAACTTGCTCGAACAGGTACCGGAACCATGCAAAGTTAACAACGATGAATATCTTTCAAAAGAACAAGTTGCTTATCTTGTAGGTTCACTCAGACAGGATTGGGCATACAAAAACTCAATTGCAAAAGACTGCAATGCACCTGACTGTATAAAAAACTATGTACCTACAGTTTTGAATATCAAATTGCAGGACAGACTTTCAGCAAGACAGTCAAATATAGGCGACAAATTCAGTGCAAAAACAACAAAAGATGTAACTGTAATGGGCAAATGCTTCAAAGCAGGTTCACTTGTTAAAGGTGAAGTTGTCGAAGTCGTAAGACCGGGTGTAAAAAATCCAGGTTACATAAAAGTTAAATTTACTCAACTCAAAGACGGTGATCAGTGTGTTGAATTCCCGAAAAACATATCACAAGCTCAAGCTGACATGATTAAAAACCCCAACTTTGTTGCAAGACTCTTTGGTTTCCCTTTAAGCGGTGCAGCAAGAGTTGTAGGTATTGTCGGCAGAACAGGCGGTTCCGGTGTTGATGTTGTAGGAAACGGACTTGAGCAGTTCGGCGACAATTTGTCAAATGTATTTGTTGACTTGTTCTCACTTCAACCAGCAGCAAGTGCCAAAAATCTCGGAAACGCAGTTGTTACAGTAGGAAAAGGTATTTTTGATATCTGCAAACTTGTTGTAAGCGGTGTATTCGGTATCGTTTACGAAGTTACGGATGAAGTCAGATATTTAATTGTTCCTTCTTACTCTAACGCTTCAAGCTTGAATCCGGGCGAAGAACTGACTATCATTTTCTAGAATTGACACAAAAGTCAAAATAAAAAGAGAAAGCGAAATTGTTCAAACAGTTTCGCTTTCTTGTTTTTTACAATCAATAATATGATTGCAGCTGTCAGATATTACACTGCCGGTATTGGCAGTTGCTTTAGGAATAGAAAAACCGAATATACAGGTGTTGTCCTGATTGCTTGTCGCAAAAATTTTGCCTTTGTGTGCTTCTACAATTTGTTTTGACAAGTACAATCCCAAACCTGCACCTGCTTTTGCAAACTTTGTATTTGAAGATGTTTTAAATTTGTTATAAACCTCTTTTAGTTCCGCTTCAGGAATATATTTTGACTTGTTTAAAACTTGTAAAGTCATTGTTGTGTCGTTGTCATTTGTAGAGACAATTATATCCGTGTTTTTGAAACCGTAAGTTATAGCATTTGAGATAAGGTTCATAATTACCCTTTTTATCAATACCTCATCAGCGTTTACAAAATCGGATAAAAGTCCTGATTTAAAAATAATATTTTGACCTTTTTCTTCAGCAAGAGAAGATATTTCGGATATAGTTTCCGTAACCAGTTTTGATAAATCAAAAACAGAATATGTTATTTTTGTTTGACCATTGTCAAACCTATAAGTTTCTAAAATAGTACGAACAAGACTATACATATATTCGCAGGATTCTTTGATTTGCGAAACAATCTCTTTTTGCTCGTCAGTCATAGAACCGTATGTGTTTTCCAAAAGCATCTCAAGAGCCCTGATTTGTGCAATGGTTGGAGTTTTTAAATCATGTGTAATATTTGCTATGAACGTATCTTTGCTGTCTTGCAGATTTTTTTCATTATCAATATTTATAAAAGCAACAGCTATGGACGTTATATTTCCGTTTTTATCAAGAACAGGTGTTTTAACGATTCTGCACCAGCCAAGACTACCATTTATTGTATTTACACATCGTTCTGATATGTTGTATTTTTTGTTTTGCAAAATTATTTTATCTTCTTTGATTGAACTGTCTATATCCTTGTAGAGATTAAAAACATTCATCCCTTCCAACTCGGATGCATTCATATTAAATAATTTTGCATGCATTTGATTTGTTACTTGTATTTTTCCGTCAAGAGTTTTCAAGAAAATGTAAAATGGCAGGTTGGAAATAATTTTGCTTGAAAAAATATCTTTTTCTTTGTTTTTTAGATTTTGGGTATCTAAATCTTTTAAAACAAAATACCTGAAAGCCAAAATACCTGATACAACAATAACTCCTGTCAATATAAGGCTTTTGCTCTGTATTAAAAATACAGGAAATATTTTTTCGGGAGCCAAAACAAATCCAAGTACCAATGTGTACAGCAAACAAACAAAATATTTTTTTGAAATTTTCATGGTATATCCGTCCAAATTGTAATAAATATACTATATAAAAATTTTTTCTACTTGAATATAGCCCAATTGGGTATAACATAAGCGACAACTTGCTAATAAAAAAACTCCCGAAGGAGTTTTTTTGTCAGTTTTTAATAAATTTATTATTTTTCATAACCAAACCAAGTATGCAAAAACTCTGTGAATCTGCCCTGCTGGTTGAAATATTCAACAGGAAGTTTCACGTCATCAGATGAGTATATAAGAGCTTCATCATACTGCCAATTGTTTCCGTCATCTACTCTGTGGTTCTTTTCAATAAAACCTCTTAGTGCACCGGGAGTAATATTAAATGTTTCTCTGACTTGTTTTGCTGTATGCGTACCTTTCATGTGTATGATGACGTATTCTTTATCTTTTGTCAGTTCAACATCAGCCATGCGTTTGCGTTTTTCGTTTTTGCTTTTCAAATCATTGTATTCTTTTTGAAGTTTTTCTCTTTCTTCGGCAGAAAGACTTTGATCAAGAAGCAAAATGCGTTTTTCTTCTATTTCTGCATCCCAGCCTTTGAGCTTTCTGTCATAATAGTTCAATTCTTCTTGTTTTAGAGGTACTTTGACTGTTTGACCTGCTTTGATTTTATCTTCATCAAAAATATTGCTTGCTTCACAAATTCCTTTTACAGAAGTACCATATTTGGCTGCAATTTCAGACAGCGTTGTGCCTTTTTGTACTTTGACTTCAATAGTAGGTACTTTATCTAGCATAAAAACTCTCCTCTTTTTCTCTTATATTTATATAAAATATTTTGAGACAGGAAAAATGCCAAAATTTTTTTTAAATATTAAAAAAGTTTACAAATCAAATAAATTTTGTATTATAATAACAAAAAATTTTTTCACTGTTTTTTGAACAAATACTATGAAAATAAGAGCTTTAACAAATTACGCAACAACTTTTTATCAGAGAAAAAATACAGAGAATAACAAAACAATTCAAAATGATGTTTTTTTAAGTTCAAACCCTGCAAAAAAACTATCCTTTGGAGCAAACCTTACGTTTGCAGAAAAATTTGTTCCGTTTAGAAAAGATTTTTTAAAATACTATATGAAAAATGATATCCTGTCTTTTTCCGAGATTGAAAAGATTATAAAAAAGTATTTGCCCGAAATGAAAGTAAAAAACCTCCAAGAATTGGAAAATACAGGAAAAATAAACAATAACACATGTGCTTATTTTAATATTGACTTTGATGTTACACAAAATATGAAATGCATAGATGCCGGCCAGGCAATTTATGTTTCACCTCAAAATACAAATACACTTGCAAAAAAAATTGAACTTGCCCAAGCGATAGTACATGAAACAACTCATGCTATGCAAGAACATTCAACTGACAGACTTTCAAAGCTGGACTGGCTAAACAGTTTAAAAGATATTGCTCAAAACAAATTTGATTTTGCAAAAACAGTACAACACATGACATCATTTCATGCAAATGTTGAGTATTACTTAAACACTCCTCTTATAATGTTTATGCAAAAGCAAAATGAAATGCCTGTCCCTACTGCCAATGCAGGCAGAGCAATGCTTGAAAACATTTACAAGCAAACAGTAGATAAGTCAGTAGAAGAATATATTGATTTTCTTGTTTCAGAATTTTGGTTTCGACAGGGAATATGCTGCTTAGACAGCTCAAAACAAAAAAGAATCTTTGAATATCTGGTTCAAACTACAGCCAAAGAAAAAGAAGCATACACAAATCAAATAAATTTTGCCAAAGAAGCAATGAATATAAAAACACCTGTAGACCTTGATTTAACAAAAAATTTATACTCTATACTGGCGGAAAGAAGCAAATTTTTGGCTAATAACTAATAAACTCCAATAATCATGACTCATTAATAATATAAAATATAAAAAAAAGCCCTCAAAAACTTGAGGACTTTTTTATTAAGTTAAAAGCAACTGTTTTATGTTACACATGCATTGGCAACAACATAACCTATTACTCTTTAGTATACTCAGCATCAATTACATCATCGTCAGAACCCGAGTTTGATGAACCGTTTGTGTCATTTGATGCATTGCCGTCAGCAGAGCCTGCTGCTTGAGATTCTTGTTGAACCTGTGAATAAGCTGCTTGAGATATACCGTACATAGTTTGCTGCAAATCTTCTGACATCTTTTTGATTTCGTCAGCAGGTTTGTTAGCTTTCAATGCTTCTTCAAGAGCTTTTCTTTGTTCTTCAAGTTTTGACTTGTCAGCATCAGAGATTTTACCTTCAAAGTCTTTTACTATCCTTTCAGCAGAAGAGATTAAGCTGTTTGCATTGTTTTTAATTTCTGCTTCTTCTTTGTGTTTTTTATCCTGTTCTGCGTTAGCTTCAGCCTCTTTGACCATTCTGTCAATATCAGCTTCTGACAGTTTAGAAGAATTTGTGATAGTAATTTTTTGTTCTTTATTTGTTGCCTTATCTTTTGCAGATACGTTAACAATACCGTTGGCATCAATATCGAATGTAACTTCGATTTGAGGCAAACCTCTCATTGCCGGCGGAATACCGTCAAGTCTGAACATACCTAATGACTTGTTGTCTTTTGCCATCGGTCTTTCACCTTGAAGTACGTGAACATCAACAGCTGTCTGGTTGTTTTCTGCTGTAGAGAATACCTGTGATTTGGAAACAGGTATTGTAGTGTTTCTCGGTACAAGAGGTGTCATTACGCCGCCTAATGTTTCAATACCAAGTGTCAATGGAGTAACATCCAACAAAACGATGTCTTTGACTTCACCTGCCAATACACCAGCCTGAACAGCAGCACCGACTGCAACAACTTCATCAGGGTTAACTGACTGGTTTGGCTCTTTGCCTGTGTATTCTTTTACAAGTGCCTGAACAGCAGGAATACGGGTTGAACCGCCGACCAATACGACTTCATCTATATCGCCTTTTGAAAGGCCGGCTTCTTGCAAAGCATCTGCTACAGGCTTTTTGCATCTTTCAAGCAAATCATGTGACAATTCTTCAAATTTTGCTCTTGTCAATTGCATATCTAAGTGTTTTGGTCCGTTTGCATCAGCTGTGATGAACGGGAGGTTGATGTTTGTTTCAACAACAGAAGACAATTCGCATTTTGCTTTTTCAGCAGCTTCTTTTAAACGCTGCATAGCCTGTTTGTCGTTTCTGAGGTCAATACCTTCTTGTTTTTTGAATTCGTCAATCAACCAGTCCATTATCTTTTGGTCAAAGTCATCACCGCCTAAGTGAGTATCACCTGATGTAGAAAGTACTTCGTGGACACCATCGCCGATTTCAAGCACAGACACATCGAAAGTACCGCCGCCTAAGTCGAATACTAGAACTTTTTCACTTTTTTCTTTTTCCAAGCCGTAAGCAAGAGCCGCAGCAGTAGGTTCGTTTACGATACGCAAAACATCCAAGCCTGCAATACGTCCGGCATCTTTTGTTGCCTGTCTTTGAGCATCGTTAAAATACGCAGGAACAGTAATTACTGCGGAAGTAACTTTTTCTCCGAGATATGCAGAAGCATCATCGGCAAGTTTTCTTATAATCATTGCCGAAATTTCTTGCGGAGTGTAGTCTTTGCCGTCTATATTCTTTTTGTAGTCAGTACCCATTTCTCTTTTGATAGAAATAATAGTTTTGTCAGGGTTTAAGATTGCCTGACGTTTCGCAAGCTGACCTACAAGTTTTTCACCAGTTTTTGAAAATCCTACAATTGACGGGGTAGTTCTTGAACCCTCTGCGTTAGCGATAACGGTCGGTTTTCCGCCTTCCATTACTGCCACTACGGAGTTCGTTGTACCTAAGTCAATACCAATTGTTTTTGCCATAGTTTTATCTCTCCTTTAAGTAATTAATTTTTTCATGTCATTTTTCTATCTAATTTATACCATTGAATCCAAAAAAAAATTAAAAAATAAACAAAAAATTAATATTTCAAATTATCAAAAATAAAAAAGCCAGGTTTATTAAAAACAAGCCTGGCTTTTTATAAATTTTCAAAATAAACTATGCTTCATATTTTTTGAAGAGAATAGAAGCATTGTGACCGCCAAAACCGAATGAATTTGTCAAAGCATATTTTACATCGGCTTTTTGGGCTTTGTGAGGCACATAATTCAAATCCGCAACAGCTTCATCCTGATTGTCAAGATTGATAGTCGGCGGAACAATGCCATGATTTATTGCCTCAATGCAAACAATCGACTCAGCAGCACCTGTAGCCCCGAGCATGTGGCCATGCATTGATTTTGTAGAGCTTACCAGAAGTTTTTTGTTTGTTGACAAATCACCGAATACTCTGGCAATAGCTTGAGATTCCGCAATATCGCCCAGACCTGTGCTTGTACCGTGAGCGTTTACATAATCTACATCTTCCGGTTTTACACCTGCATCTTTTACTGCCAATTCCATAGCTTTTGCAGCACCTGCACCGTCTGAAGCCGGAGCAACAATATCATAAGCATCAGCAGTTTGACCATAGCCAACAACTTCTGCATAAATTTTTGCACCGCGTTTTTTGGCATGTTCAAGTTCTTCCAGAATAAGAACAGCAGCACCCTCTGCCATGATAAAACCATCTCTGTCTTTATCATAAGGACGTGAAGCCTTTTGAGGCTCATCGTTGTGTTTTGACAAAGTTCTTGCACTAGTGAATGCACCAATACCAAGTTTTGTGATAACTGCTTCTGCTCCGCCTGCAACAACTACATCAGCATCGTTCCACTGAATAGAACGAAAAGCATCACCCACGCTATGAGCAGATGTTGCACAAGCCGTAACTACAGCTTTGTTTACACCTTTTGCTCCGTGTTTAATAGAAATCCTGCCGGCTCCCATATCAGCAATAATCATCGGAACCGTGAAAGGAGAACACTTTGTAGGGCCTTTTGCCGTAATAATATCATGTTGTTTTTCAAAAGTATCAAAACCGCCGGCAGCAGAACCGACAATAACACCGTACCTATACGGGTCAACATTTTCTCCGGCAACTATTCCTGAATCTTTAATGGCTTCATCAGCCGCAACCATTGCAAACTGTGTGTACCTATCCATTCTTCTCGATTCTTTCGGATCAAGATACTCTTCCGGCTTAAAATCTTTTACTTCACCTGCAATATGAACCGTATGCCCTTCCAAAGAAATATTTTCAATAGTTGAAATACCGCTTTTGCCTTCAATCAAACTATTCCAAAACTTGTCTATACCTACACCAAAAGGTGAAACAATCCCTAAACCTGTAACAACAACTCTTCTTTTACTCATCTTCAAACCTTCTCATTGACTATTGATAAAATTTACGGGGAGTAAATTCATGCTCCCCGCAAATTAAGTCTCATACAACTATAAATCCTATGAATGAGATTCAATATAGTTAACTGCGTCTTGAACAGTAGCGATTTTTTCAGCTTCTTCATCAGGAATTTCGCAACCGAATTCTTCTTCAAAAGCCATAACCAACTCAACTGTATCCAAAGAATCAGCACCCAAATCAGCTGTAAAGCTAGCTTCCGGTGTAACGAGATTTTCGTCTACGCTAAGTTGTTCTACAACTACTTTTTTAACTCTCTCAAGAACTGTACTCATGTTTTTTCATCCTCATTTAATTAACTACGTATTTTTTTCATTATTTATTATACTATCACAAGATTATTTTGCAAATTTTGTAAAGTGAAAGTAACGACATTTAAAGATTTTTAACATCAATCTCTAAATAACTTGATGGGTTAATCTTAAGAATTTGTAATACAGAAGTTATTCGAGGCAATTTTTTGCGGGTGGAATACTTTATATATCTAAGGTAAGAAAACAAGGTAGTAATTTTGGCAAGTGTGAACGGTATAAAATCATATGTAAACTTTTTTGTGCAAAAAGCAGGGGCATCTTTTGTTCAGAGGCCGCAGATTGTTTCTGTGTTGAAGGAGGATTTGAAGCGGGTAAAGCCTGCAATTGACAGATTTGAGCATACGAATATAAAAAGGGTTCTTCTTGTGAGGTAAAAAGTTTTTTTCCAAAGGGGGAGATAGAGGCTGAAAATATAATTAGAGAGATGAGGAAGATAAAGATGGAGCTTTTCTTTTCATCTTTGACCAGCATAAAAGACTTTAAAACCTGGCTTCACAGTGCAAATTTGAGCAAAGTTTTAAAGGAGGATGATTTCAGGGAGATAGCGGGGTTTATGAACCTGCATGGCGGAAAATATATAGATATATGGAGGGGATATTCAAAGAGTGATAATATTGGTAACGTGCACAAACTGGCGTTATTTGTGAGGAGCATAAAAAGAATAGACAAACTGAGGTTTTATAAATCTTTGTCTGAGAAAGAATGGGAAGTATGCATAGATGGAATAATTAACAGGCCGAAGGAGGTAATAAGGCCTTTGATGAGGTACAAGTTTGATTCTACAGATATCAATGATGGAATTTCTTTTGGAACGACATCTAAGAAGGTAAAGGACTATATAAATAAAATTGAGAAATTTTTGGATGAAAACAAAATAAAATATGATATAAAAGCCTATCGTGGAGAAAAAAGCTATTGGGGATTCGGAACAATAAAATATGACAACAATAGAACCGTACAAGACGTTATAG
>CALURG010000009.1 GCA_944323115.1 Candidatus Gastranaerophilales bacterium | reverse complement strand
ATATGTTTTCTATCCCGGCAAGCTCTACTACTGCACGAACTGCACCGCCTGCAATAACACCGGTACCTTGAGAAGCCGGTCTAAGCATAACTGAACCAGCACCTGAACGTCCTACAATCGGGTGAGGAATAGTTGTTTTAAAAATAGGTACTGTGATGAGATTCTTTCTGCCTTCTGCAATAGCTTTTTGAATTGCAATAATAACTTCAGAAGCTTTTGCACAGCCAACACCGACTTGTCCTTTTGAGTTGCCGACAATAACAATTGCTCTGAAACTGAGTTTCTTACCGCCTTTAACAACTTTTGTTACACGTCTGATTTGAACAACTCTTTCTTTCCATTCGGATTGAGGAGCGTTTTCAACTGTTTCAATTTTTCTTTTACCTTTACCTTTTGCAGAACCTTTGCCTCTTTTTGCAGGTTTTTCTTCTGCCGGAGCTTCTTCTGTTTCAGCAGCTGCTGAGGATTCAATATTTTCTGTTGATTCAACAGCTTCAACTTTTTCAACATTTTCTACTTCAGTTGCTGTTTCAACTTCTTGAATTTCTTTTTCTTCCACTGTATTACCTTTCCTTAGTATAATTGTAACTTTTGGGTATTTTGAATATATAGACAATTTATACAACAAAAACAAAGCCGATTTATATCAGCTGGAAGTGTATTAAATTGTCGGGTAACTTTTCTGACCTTTTAATCATACATGATAAAGTTTATTGTGCAAGTAGTTTTGAGAAATATTCTTAAAATACCGAAACAATAATTTACTCAATAACACTTTTGTCAAAATCATTGTAATCTTTTATAATTTGTTTTATGCAGCCGATATTTTTATACAGTTTTGGATCTTCCATTGATGCAACAGCCACTATATACTCTACACCGGCAGCTTGTGCTGCTTTTATACCTGATAATGCATCTTCAAAAACAATGCATTCTTCAGGCTTGAGGTTTAGTTTTTTTGCAGCTGCCTGATATATATCGGGAGCGGGTTTGCCCGGAATTGTCCCATCATCATAGACTATTTTGGAAACATCAAACCATTTTTTCAGATTTAGTTCTTTTATATAAAAATCCACATTATCTTTTTCGGACATAGTAGCTATTGTATGAGGAATATTTCTTTTACATAAATAATCTAAAAAGTTTTCTGCATTCGGAGCAAGACGAAAGTTAATTTTATCATCCAGGCACATTTGTCTATATAGAGATTCTTTTTCTTTTGCAAGTTTTTTACAAAGTTCTTTATCCGGTTTTTTGCCTGTTGCATACGCAATTATATCTTCATTTGTTCTTCCGAACATATGATTTCGCATTTCTTCATCCGAAAATTCTTTTCCTCTCAGTATTTTAGAAAAATTTTTCCAGGCATCATAATGCTTTTTTGAATCAAAAAACAGTGTTCCGTAAAAATCAAAAATTATACCTTTGTATTTCATATAAAATTCTCCAGGATAAAAAATACCATAAAAATGACAAAACTGCTCTGTTTTTACTAAACAGAGCAGTTTGTGAAAATAATTTTTATAAAAATCAATTATTACTTTCATATTTTGAGAGTAAATTTTTTAATTCATTTTTTTGATGAACGCCGGCTTTCTGTTCCATCAATTTTCCGTTTTTAAATACTAAAATTGCAGGAATACCGCTTATAAAGTATTCTTCTGCTTTTTCTCTGTTTTCATCAACATTGATTTTTGCAATAACTGCATTTGCTCCGACTTCATCAGCAAGTGCATCAATAATCGGTCCTTGTACTTTGCAATGACCGCACCAATCCGCAAAAAAATCCACAAGAACAGGTTTGTCTGTATTTTGTATTTCAATATCAAAATTTTCGTCTGTGAGTTCAATTACTTTTGCCATTTTTTCTCCTTTATTAATTTTTACAAATGTCGTTTGTTCCTTCAAAAAAAAGTTTTTCTTCAAGAGTGTCTTTAGATAATTTCTTAAAACACAAAAACCAGTCATAACACTTTGTGTCGTCCATATTTTCCAATCTTTTTATAGCTTCTTCTTTTGTCGATGGCGGTGTAATTATTACTTCGTCTCCCGCTTCCCAGTTTGCAGGAGTTACAATATTAAATTTATCAGTGGTTTGAAGTGCAATAAGAAGTCTTTTTATCTCATCTATATTCCTGCCGTTTGTTTGAGGGTAATATAAAATACTTCTTATATGGCCGGATGGATCTATAATAAATACAGCTCGGACTGTTTTTGTCTTGTCGGAATTCGGCTGAATCATTCCGTATTTTTTTGCAATAGAGTGTGTACAGTCATCTATAAGCGGGAAACTTACATCTATTTCTGACATTCCGTTGTAATCGATTTTTTCTTTTATACTTTCTATCCAAGCTATATGTGAATTTATACTGTCTACGGAAAGACCCAAGAGTTTTGTATTTAGTTTTGCAAATTCATTTTTCTCGGATTCGAATGTCATAAACTCCGTTGTGCAAACAGGTGTAAAATCTGCCGGATGGGAAAAGAATACTACCCAGCTGCCTTTGTAATCTTTTGGAAAATCAATAAAACCTTGTGTGCTTTTGGCTCTAAAAGACGGAGCTTTATCACCGATAAGCGGTAATTTTGTTCTTTTTCTGGAATTCCAAACGCTAAAAGCAATAGCCAGTAATGAAACAGGCAAAATTAACTTTTTTAACATAATATTGTTATCCTTTCACTTTCACTCAAGAAGATATACAATATCAGTTTTTATTATTCATAATTATTTTTCATTGTCTGTTTGTGTAATTTAGATGTAGCAAATTTATTTTTTACGGTTTTTTAATGATAAAAGTAAAGAAGTAAAATTTCATATGCTATACACTAACAAACAAAATACTTACAACCTGTCTTTTGGCTCAAGAAACAAATTAATAAGAGATGCAGACAAAATCTGCCGCAAAGTTAATCTTGAGTTTCCTGTCATTTCTTCTACAAGATTAGACAACTTTAAAAATATTGAAAAACCTCAATTTCTTGATTTTCAGAATGCAACGGCAAAATTGGTTTTGCTTTTAAGAACATATTACGAAGATTTGACAAGATTCGGACAACAATTGAAAATTTTATACGGTATGAAAACAATAAAAGCTGCAAATTGTGCAGAGTTGTCAGAAGCAACGAGTCTTGCTATGAGGTTAAACGGTTATAACAATGCCAGAAATTTTTGGTTGTATGCTATTAATACAAAAACCAATAAATTAAGAGATTTGGATCATACTGTTACAGCAATCAATTTTGAAATTCCTGAATCATATTTGACAAAAAATATTCCATCTCAAGTTAAACGAAAACATTTGCTAAAATCAAATAATCAGGCTATAATAATAGACTCTTGGTCAGGTTTTGCCGATTATGCAAAAAATGCAATAATCAGGTATAGAAATGATATAAAATTAAGTACAAAAGTAAAAAATAATGAGAAAATTTTATTTCTTCCTCTGCCTATTACAAGCCTAAAACCTACAGAAATAGAATTTTTGAAATATAAATACCCGGGTCTGCTTTTAAAATCTCATAAACCAAAAATAACTCAGTCTGAAAGAAAAAAATATGAATCAATAACAGAAGATGCATCTATTGAACATATGGTTAATCTTATAAAGAAACAATACAATTTAAAAGGAGCTGTAGAAAATAAGTATTTTGAAAAATATTCTATAACTAATATTGCAAGAATAAGCAAAAATAGTTTTAGAAATTTTTGGGAAAAATTAAAAAATATGTTTTTTTATGAAGAGTATTAAGTTATGAAAATATCAAAAATCAATCCGGTTACATATAACAATATCAAAAAAGAAAAAACAGAAGAAAATTCCAAATCAGGTATTTCGGCTGATTTTCAACGAAATGCATATACCATTGGAGTAAATTTTGCTGCTTATCAAGACATAAAAAAGAAAAATACAAATATCGATGATGAAAAAAGAAAACTGCTCAGACAAATAAATGAAATACTTGAAGTTGATAAGTCTGAAATTCGGGAAGAAAATACCGCTGCAAAGAAACAGCAAAAAGAACTCGGAAGACTGAGAGCAAAAATTAAAAGAAAAAAAGAAATACTACTTGAACTTCAAACTATCGTTGACAACAAAACAATGTCAAATGAACAGAAATACAGCAGGGCACAAGCTTTAAAAAAAGAACTTAATCTTTTGAATAAGAAAAAGATTGAAAAAGAACAGAATCCTGTTGTAAAAAAAATTGATGAAAAAATTGATTATAGACTGGTTAACAAGTTTAAATTTTCTGTTTCGGAAAATGAATTTAATTTGAGAAAAGTCTATGATGATTATTTTTCGGAGCTTAGAAAAATTAAAACTATTGATGAACTAAAAAAGAAATACCCGGCTATTCATGCTCCTGAAACACCTGAAAAAGTAATTGCCAAAAAGATAGAAAATACACTTACCAGAGATTTCTATGAACAATTAAACAAATTTTTTGATGAAGACCAAAAAGACTTAATGTTTATGTACTCTGATGGTGAAGTCAAAAGTATAGTTATACAAATTGCAGAAAAATATAACATAGAACCTCAAGTATTATATGACCGAATTGCACCAGAAACATTCAAAGCGATTTTAGACAGATTTGCAAGAGCAAAAATGACAAAATCTTTTACTTCAATTCCTGAATTTAGAAAGAACGCACTTCCTAATATAACTGATAATGATATAAAACTTCTTTCTGTAAATTTTGATGATTTTGTCCTTTATGTAGTGCGAAAACATTATCTTGATTTTGAAAAGCTTAACAATATAGTTTATTCAGACGGCAATACTACAGTAAAAGCCGGTTTGCTAAAAGAGCCTGAATATAAATTTGAAAAATTTCCCGAAAAAATAAAAAAAATAATGTCTGATGCAAATATATTGCTTGCAAAATACAGAGATTACAACAATTTTTCTGTAGAACAATTTAAAGCAAGACTGCAATCATATTCAAACAAAGAATATGCTGAAAATGAAGAAATTTTGGAGCGTATAATAGCTTTTGATACGTGTCTGTTTACCAAAGAAGATATAGAACAGCTGATAAAATTCTTGCGATTGCTGGATGACATAGATGACAGAAAAAGAAATACGAATGAAGTTTTAAACATCATAGAAAAAGAAAATATTAGACCGGCAGGCACGGAAAAAATTGATGAGCTTAAACAAAAAAACGCAGAAGAATTATTTAAAAAAGAACAACAAAAACAATTTGTTTTAAAAAAGCTTAAAAGTGACTTAAATGAAAGAATCAATCTCTTATATGCAAACAATTTGAATGAAATAGCTAATGTTTGTGCAAATTATCAGCCTCTGGAATATTCTAAGGATAGTATAGAAAAAGCTAATTTTATTATGAATACAATAGATAATGCTATTGATGAAGAAACCGGCCAGATAAATAATGCTGCTCTTTTAGAATCAAAAATTGCAAGGTATGATGCTTACAATTTTTATCAAAACAATGATAAAGAAAATCCTGTTTTTATAGCTGCACAAAAATATGCAGAAAATGAAGACGGTATAGATTTTGTTAAAGCAGGAAAATATATTATTAATGCAGAAATAGTTGAAAGTTATCCTGAAAGTAAGGATATTGCAAAATATCCTGAAGTCCTATCAAAAGTTATGGACAGTTTAGATGACAAAAATTCTGCAATTGAATATTTGTGTAAGTTTGATAGTTATATAGATATGAATGATTCAGAAAAGTCTAAATTAAAATCATTTATTAATTTATTTAATGTAAAAGATTCGATAGAAAAAATTTTCTTGAAATTTATCATTGAAAATGAATATGTAAAAGTTGATACGGTTTTACAAACAAATGTGCATGAAAACAGTGTAGAAACCGTTGAGTCAAAAATATGCACAAGTGCAAAACAAGCAATAATCGATAAATATAAATTTCCTACCTGTATTGAATACCTTGAAGGTTTTGAAGAAGCCTTATCTTCTTATGCTTCGGAAAAAGGTACATCCGGTATTAAAAAAACAACACGAAATAATAAATCCGCAGAATACAAAAAAGAACTAAAACTAATGGGGCATGATGACAGACTTTTTTCAAGCAACGGGGATAATTGTTTTGATGTTTTTTCTGAAAAAGGTTTGCATTAACTTATGATTTAAATCAATATAGTTTGTGATTTTTAAATAAATACGATATACTGTTCAAAGCATATTTTCAATTTTTGCACATAATGAACAAATTGACTGAAAAAGAAAAAATGCTTTCGGGCAGAATGTATAATCCGGAAGATACACAGCTTAAGAGTGAACGAGCTGCGGTAAAAGCTTTGTGTATGGAATACAACAATATTCCATATGGAGAAACAGAATTAAAAAAATCTGTTTTAAAAAAAATACTTGGCAAAACAGGTAAAAACTTTACTATTGAAGCAAATTTCTTTTGTGATTACGGGTACAATATCGAAATAGGTGAAAATTTTTATTCCAACCACAATCTTGTTATCTTAGATTGTGCAAAAGTTAAAATAGGTAAAAATGTAGCAATCGGACCGAATACAGGTCTTTATTGTGCAATTCATCCTACAGATGTCACAGAAAGAATAAAATGGCTTGAAAAAGCAGAACCTATTATAATAGAGGACAATGTTTGGCTTGGCGGAAATGTTGTTGTACTTCCGGGTGTCAAAATAGGTAAAAACACTGTCATTGGTGCAGGAAGTGTTGTCACAAAAGATATACCAGAGAATGTTGTTGCTGCGGGGAATCCGTGTAAAGTCCTAAAAAATCTGGATTAACTTTTTTACAGTTGATGATAATCCATAAAAATGTCATTTTCATCCTCTCTTGAATTAGTGTTTATGACAGGATTTTTTGAATCAATAGGAACAAAAAGTATAAAGTCTTTTTGCTCAAGAGGAGATAAAGTAAATTCTGATAACAACTTGTTATTAAATTTTGAGTATTCTTTTCTTATTTTTTTGTGCGAAAAATATTCTTCAACCTTCTGCTGCGGATAAACACCCAAAAGCCCTGCTCCTGCTGCAACAGCACCGGTAGTAGCCACAACACATATCAGTCCTTTGTGTGCTTTTGCAATATTCCCGTTTCCGACATCTTCTTTATAACTGTCAACAGCAATTTCTTTGGGAACAGTCATAAGTTCTTTAAATGATATTCCCGTATTTAAAAGCTTATTAATATAATCATGAGCAGATTTATTGACAGGAATAAACACATCTATAGTGTTGTTTGAAATATTTGTTATTGTTGTTTGATAAATTCTATAGTCGTTTTTTAAATCACTTTTTAAGTTTAATTCAGATGCAATCACACTAGCATTTTCAGGGTTGTCTACCCAACCTTGAGTATCAACAGTAAACGCAAAAACTGTGTTATTTGCAAATATCAAGACTAACAGTAATGCAAAGAATTTTTTCATAGAATTATTTTACTTCAAAATTTAATATTTGTATATTTTCAAATGAAGCAGTAAAAAATATTTTTAATACAAAGATTGGAGCTTCATCAGCTCAAGATTTCTGGCTTCTTGTAAATAATTAAGTCTGTAGTAGAAATTTTCTGCGGATATATCAGTTTTTTCGGCTTTTTCACACAAATCTTGAATAGCTGTATTATAACTTGTTTCAATATCCATAATTTCTTTTATGTTGACATCATTGTCAGAATTTTTAATTTTTTTCTGATTCCCAAACGCAGGGAGGCTTGATTTGTATTGATTAAACTGATATGAGTTACTCGGATTTATGTGCATAAAAATCTCCTTTTTCTGTAAGAAGTATTGTAATAATTTTTTTTGTTATCTTTGTTACAAAAATTATCAAAATCACAATATATTTAAACGAAAAAACACCGTAAATATTAGTGATTCAACGGTGTTCGAATTTGATTTGAATGGTGGAGACTATGTCTGCAAAATCAAACTATGCTCCTGTGAAATCAAAGATTTCTACGTCGCTGTCGTCCAGTTACGTCCTGTCCGCCGAAACTCAACGTTTCGCCGTCACGGACTCACATCCGTATGCTTTTTCATTTTCGCCTACTCCGTTGGAGTACGGCTCAAATTTCAAAAGATTGGAGCGTACGAGACTCGAACTCGTGACCCCCACACTGCCAGTGTGATGCGCTACCAGCTGCGCTAACGCCCCTTATCAATAGTTATTAGTGCAAAATTGCAATTCCTTTATTAGATAATAACGCAACAATCCAAGCTAAGTCAATAAATCCGTTTTTTGTTTCCACCCGACTAATTAGTGCCGCATTCATGCGATTTTTTCCAGACAGAAGGTAAATAAACATCATTGTACAAAAAATATGGCGTGCTTGGCACTTTTTCATAATAAACCGGCTCAAACCCGCAGGCATAAAGCATATTGTGAACTTTTGACGAGTCAAAAACTTTTATTCTTTCATTGTTTTGATATGCAAGTCTTGTTTGTGTTTCGCTTTCATCTGTATACATGTGATCTGCGGGCAGGTTACCCAAAACAAAAATACCGTTTTCCGGCAGCATTTTATTTATTTTTTTGAAAAGTTCAAAAACTTTTTCAAGTCTGACAGTTGTGGGGATTTCTCCAAATTCACGGATATTTAGTATATGATACAGTGCATTTTGAAAAATAATTACTCCGTTTTCATCCTTTTCCAGTATTTTATCAATATTGTTAATATTTCCCGGTTTGAAGTCTATGACATCTTTAATTTTGTCTTTATTAAGTCTGACAACTATATTGTATGGCGATTTTAGCCTTCTGTATTCTCTTTGCTCTTCTTTGCCGGTCAATTCATCAATACAGCAAACAGGAAAAAATGAAAAAAACTTTTTTCTTAAATATTCAGCTTGTTTTGGAACAGGAAAATCCAGACTTTTGCTGTTTTCAAAAAGCAAATCTTCTCCTGTAAAGTGTGGCTCAACGGAATACAGATTTGTCTTCATCTGGCCTATTATTTCAGGGAAATCATATCCGTGTATTTTGTATTTTTCATCTTTATTGTAGTCATCCAGCATAATAAGAAGACTGAATGGCTTTTGCCCGGTAGAACATCCAAATTCTGCAATATTGGTACCGTTTGGAAAATTTTTAACAATATAATCTTTGGTAAACTCCAAAGTAGGATAGTTTCGCATGAAAGAAGTTTTGTTATTTGTTATAATCCTTTCATCGTCATCAGTCCATATAGGTGTAAATCCGGTATGGTGTTTGAATGCCGGAGAAAAATTGTTATAAAAGATTCGGTTTGTGTTAAGTTTTATCATTTTTGGCTGTTTCCTATACTTCTTTAATTTTTTTCCATACGGAAGGCAGACTTACATATCTTCTGTCACACTGTGCGGAAAATTCCGTATCTTCATAGAAAATCGGAACAAATCCGTTTTCGTAGAGAGCTTTGTGTATTATTGACGAGTCATAAACCCGTAACAGTTCATCATCCTGATACAACAAACGTGTATCTCTTTCTTTGTCATAATCATACAAATGATCGGCAGTAAAATTGCCTATAACAAATATTCCGTCTTTTTCAAGACATCTGTTGACTTTTTCAAACAAGTTTTCAATTTTGCTTATATTTTTTGACGATTTATTGTAGTTGTAAAAATCAGCAATATTGTCATTCAAAATATGATAAAGTGCATTTTGAAAAATTATCACTCCGCTTTTTTTGCCACCCAAAACTTTGTCTATTTGCGTTATATCACCGGATTTTAATTCCAGATTTTTGTCTCCCTTTTTGTTTGCTTTAACAACCATATTGCTTTTTAAAATAAGGTTTTTATACTCAAATACCTCATTTATAGACATAATATTGTCTTGTGCTTTTTGTTTTTTTGCAAACAAACTTTTTAACCTACTTGAAAATCTGCTTTGAGGCTTGTTTTGGGATTCAGAAGGTTTGTAAATATCGAAATAATGATAGAATGTGTCTTTAAGTTCTTGAGCTTCCGCAGGTGACAAAACGCCTCTTTCAACCAAAAAAGGTACATTTATGTTGTCAAAAAGCATTTCTTCTTCCGTAATGTAGTTTGTGAGCCCGTACATTTTTGTATTGCGGGCTTTGTTTATTACTTCCGGAAAATCATAGCCTGTGATTTTGTATTTGCCCTTTTTGTTATATTTGTCGAGCATAATTAACAAACTATACGGTTTTTGTCCCATAGAACAGCCGAATTCAGAAATATTTGTTCCGTTCGGAAAATTCTTGAGTATGTAATCACGAGTAAATTTCAGTGTTTTAGGATTGCGAAAAAATATAGTAAAATTGTTCACATCTCTATTTACACCGTCAGAACTAACTGTCGTTCGTCCGCTGTAGTGCTTGAAATTTACCGGAGTTTTGTATGCAGAATAATTTGTGTTGCAGATTATCATACCTGGATAAAACATGTAATAAAAAATAATTGCCATCCGGTGTTATTTATAATTATAAATTTTATTATATAATGTCAAAAGAGTTAATTTAAAAGGAATAATCAACCTTTGAACAAAAAAATTTTTAATGAAGAATACAAAAATATAAAAAAAACGATTGAAAATGATTTAGAAAATTTTAATGTTTTTTTTGAAAATTATTTTTCTTTTAATAAGGCTGAAATAAAACAAAATCAAATTATACCGATATTAAAAGAATTTGTGGACTCCAAAGGCAAAAAAATACGTTCACTGCTAATGTTTTTAACAACAAAAGCACTAAAAGCCGACATAAATGAAGATATTTTCAAACTTGCCGCTGCCGAAGAGCTTTTGCACAACGCAACATTGATACACGATGATATAATTGACTGTTCTTTATACAGAAGAGAACAAAAAACCCTAAATTTCGACTATGACTCAAAATTAGCTGTTCTTGCCGGTGATTACCTTTTATGTGAAGTGCTAAAAATACTTTCAGGATTTGAAAACAACAAGATACGTGATTTGTATTCAAATGCTATGTCAAAACTGATAAACGGTGAATTGTACCAGTATTTTAACAGATTTAAAATTTGTTCAATTGACGACTACATTGAAAAATCCAAAAACAAAACCGCAAAGCTTTTTGAAGCAGGCCTTGCAGCTAGTGCATATGTTTTAAATTGTGATGAAACAGCGATAAAAAATGTTTCTGACTTTGCTTTAAATTTTGGCATCGGATTTCAGATTCATAACGATTTAAAAAACTTTTACGAACCCGAAAAGTTGAATGAGGATATAAAAAACGGAGATTATAGTGCACCTTTGATTTTCTATATCAAAGAAAAATACGGGGATGACGCTATATCATTAAATAATGTAAAACTTGCCCTGAAACATCTGAAACACAGTAATGCATTGCAAAAAACAAAGAATTTAATACAAGAATATTTTTCTTCGGCTATTGAAAATATTGCTTTTCTTGAGGATAATTTATACAAAAGATCATTAGTTGATTTGTGCAATCTATTTATAAAAACAGCAGAATACTATGATGGATAATAATAGTAAAGAAAAAACAAGAAAAGAAAAATTTATTGCGGGTCTCAAAGAAACTGTTGAAACAGTTGTCTTTGTGGTTGTAATGGTTATTTTTATCAGATTTTTTATCGGTGAAATAAGATGGATTCCCTCAGCCTCAATGCATCCTACTTTGATTGAGGGTGACAGAATATTTGTAGAACGCTTTTCAAGATTTTATTCAAAACCCCAAAGAGGGGACATAATGGTCTTTTACCCACCGTCAGAAGATATAAAAACAGACTTTTTGTCTATATTTGCCAGATTGTCAGGCTTTTTCTGCAAAGATGTTGCCTACATAAAAAGAGTAATTGGCGTGCCGGGCGACAAACTTGAAATAAAAGAGTTTGTAAACGGCAAATTCCAGGTTTTTATAAACGATAAACCTTTAAAAGAACCTTATATAATGAGCCCTGACGACTACATACCCTGTAGTGAAGAAATGTTTTGCGGTCCTATGAAAATCCCGGCCGGCCAGTATTTTATGATGGGCGACAACAGAGGAAACTCGCAGGATTCCAGATTTTGGGGATTTTTGCCGCAAGAAAGATTTATCGGAAAAGCAGTGTTTCTTTTCTGGCCTCCGACAAGGCTTCATGTGTTTGCAAGACCTGAGTATTAGTACATAAAAAGGTGTTTTGAAATAATAAGTCATGCAAAAAAATAAAGGGCACTTTGTGTGCCCTTGAAAACCTACCATACCTATAAATAAACCGAGGAATAAATTATTATTTTTTATACTTCTAAATTGTATTTTTCATCAAATTCCTTGTATAAAGAAGATTCTACAGTATTTAGTTCTTTAACTAATTCGTCAAATGCATCTATTATATTTGTACCATCATCATTGCTGATTTCGTCTTTGTTGCCCAGCTTAGTGTCAAGGGCTGTGATTTCAGTTTCAAGCTTATCTAATTTTTCCTGCAAAAGCTTAACTGTTTTTTCATCACAGTTACCGCTGTTTATCAAGTTTTCCGTTCTTTCTTTTAAAGAATCTTTAAGTTTCAAGACATACGGTCTGGCATTCTCACGTCTTGTAAAGATGTGTGTTTTAACACCTTTTCCCCAGCCATTAAAATCATCAAAGATTTTTTCTATCAATGTTAAACCGTCATCATATTGGTTTATTTTATTATATTCATTGATAACTTCAAGAACATTGTCTTTATTAACTTCTTTTGAAGCATTTTTCATTAAATCATTGGTTGTACCCGGACCTGACATAGCTTCAAAATAATTACTAGCTATTTGATCTATACCGTTTTCTTTGCCGGATATTGCTTGAACATTTCTATCCGGACGTGCTACACCGGTGAATCCATTGTTATTAGAATTGCTGCCCGCAGGTGTAGTGCTTTCACCGGGATTTTCAGCTATTTTTTTCAACGCTGCCCAATTTTCACTTGAGAGCACACCTGTTTTATAGCAATCACTGAGAATATCCCAGATTTTTTCATAGTTTTCCTTGCTAAGTCTTGCATTTTCAGGATCTTTTCTGTATTCATCAAGCAAGTCTTTCAATCTGTCAAGGTAAGTCATTTTCTTGCCGTCAAATTCGCCTTCCGTTTGCAATCTGTCGTCAAGTTTACCTATTCTGTCAAGAATAGTTACAATTTTATTTTCACTGATTCTGCCAGTCGGGTTTGTTATAGGATTTACCGGATTGCTCGGAGTTTGTCCGCCCGGAAGTGTCTGCGTAATATCCGTAGACATTGTATTTTGAAGATTCATCATCATCTGCTGCCAATATTTTGCCAAATTTGCCCAGAATTGATTCATCATAATAGGGGCAGTGTTTGAGAGCATTGCTGAACTTGTTGCAAGAGCATCTACAGCAAATATGTTTCCAAAAAGTTTTGCATCATTGATTGCACCCAATGTGTCGTTTGGTGACATAATAGAAGGACTAATCAATCCGCTTGAACCAAACATATCATATGCCCAGCTTTGTTGTGGATAATAACCTTGTACGAAACCAATGCTTGTCATAATCTTTCCCCTAATTAATTTCCTCTAAAATTTAAGACACCTATGGTCTTATTGATTCCTCGTTCCTGTATCTATATAAAAAATTTTTGTTTTCAAAAATTGCCTTTTTTGTTAAAAAATCATGAAAAAGCATGCCGGAATTGGGTTTTGACAAGCTTTTCCGGTATTTACAAAACTTAACATTGAGAACAGATATTAACAATTGTTTACAATCCTCAAAACCCTTGTATAAAGTCTAATAGAGTAGAATAAAGAGAAAATTTTTCATTTTTTTTATTAAAGTTCTTCCAAAAATCTTCCGACAATGCACACAAGTGTACTTTTAACAGGAATGAAAGGTGTGTGCGTATGAAGATTGGTGACAATGACAAATTCGATTTATCAAAAGTATCTACAGAAGGACTTTCTGCTGAGGATTTGAAACAGCTTGAAAAGAAGAACAGCAAGCTTATTGATATTTTTAAAGCTTTCGACGCAAATGGTAATGGACAATTGGAAAAGATTGAACTTGCAAGAGCAATGGATACATTTTCTAAGTTAGACCAGGACAATGACGGAAAAATCTCAAGAAAAGAATTTAAAAGTGCTGCTGAAAGTCTAAACGCTCAGGGTGAGTTTGAATTTAAAGTTAAGGACCTGAAAAGCTTTTTGAAATTTGTCAGAAAAGCAACAAAAGGTGATGAAACCGAATCTACGCAAGATGTTATAAATGCAGCAAATGCAGAAGCAAAAGCAAAAGCAAAAGCTGAACAAGAAAGATTAGCGGAACAACAAAGGTTAAAATTAGAACAACAGCAAAGACTAGAACAACAGTTAGAAGAACAAAAAAGATTAGCAGAGCAACAAAGGTTAGATGCGGAAAAAGCTGAACAAGAAAGATTAGAACAGTTTACATCTTATACCGTTCAAAACGGTGACAGATTGGAAGATATTTTAAAACGCTCCCTCGAGGCACGCGGTATTGAACCTACAGATGAAAATCTTAAAAAAGCAAAAGCAGATTTTATAAAAGAAAATCCTAATGCCATAAAGAAAAATGACAAATTCGGCGAATATCTTCTTGCCGGAACGGTAATCAAGGTGCAGGGCGGTTTGGAAAACAAAAAGAATTCAGAACAAGTAATGAAAGAGTGGCAGGAAATCGTAAATTCTCGAAAAAATCCTGGTGCCGTATCCTTCGCAAAAGATGCTTCAAGTGAAAAATCTGATGAAACAAATACTCCGTCTGCAACCTCACCTACGAATGAAAAGAAAAATAACTATACAATAAAAGAAGACATTAAGCTTGAAGATTTTATAACCGAATATCTAAAAATGTCCGGAATTCAAAACCCGACAAATGAAGAAATTCAAAAGGCTATATTTGAATTTATAAAAAATAATCCTGATGCAATTGATGAGAACGGTGTAATAAAAGCCAACACTCCTGTGTATGTTGAACATGGCGAATACATAGATCCTACTGCTTATAACAATTTTAAA
>CALURG010000008.1 GCA_944323115.1 Candidatus Gastranaerophilales bacterium | reverse complement strand
AACCCACACAAAGCAAAGCTTTGTCAGTGGGTGAGAATGCTACGACAAACAAGGCGAGGAACGAGCCGTAGTTTGACGGATGCAAAGTACCGATTTTTCGAACGAAGTGAGTAAAAAATCGAGTGCTGTTGCCACCCTCTCCGCCATTTTCCCCTATTCTTTGTCGAACCCATGTGACCATGAAATAATTCAGAGAAAGTCTACCACGATAAAGTGAAAGCGTATATTGAGAGGGGATATTTCAGTCCTTAATTATATTCTTTTAAAGCATATTGTATACTTGCAGAATTTATCAAATTATCGTATCCAGCTTCTTGGGATACATCTATTAAATTAGATATGCTTTTATATATTAATATTTGCAGTTTGTCTAGGTATTCTTCACGATTTTTCAGAATAATTGTATCAAGTAGTGTTTTTTGTTTGACAATATATTTTAAATAATTTTTGATGGAATTAATCATTCTGCATAGCTTCTAAGCATGGTAAGTTAACATAATTATATTATAGTCTTTTACAAAAATAGTATAATTTAAAAGATGAATACAAAAAACATCTTGAAGAAAGTTTGAATAATTTTAATTTTGTAATTTAGCCTTTTATTGATTGAAGCCGAGCACATCTTTTAATGTCATCAATCGTTCTTCTAATTTTGGAGTTAACATTCCAAACTTTTCAGCATCTTTCAATAATTCAAACTCTTCATTGTCATCTATTGGCTTGTCCAACAAACCCATTTTTTCCATTTGAGCTTGAAATTCTAAGATTTTATAGTTCGGTATTCTATACTCTTGTGACAATAAATTTTTGGGCAGTGTTCTGCTGATTGATTTGTCAGGATTGTCAATATATGCTTTTACTGTTGATTTTACAGCTTTTTCGACACCGGAACCCGTTAATGCTCCGGTTTTGTCTGATGGAGCAATAAAGTTGCCATAATTATTAAATGGGATTTTGTCAACGTCAATCAAAGAAATATCTCGACCTTCATCTATATTTTTTTGTATTTTTTCATTTTCTTTTTCTAAATAAAACTTGGCAATATCAATAATATCTTCATCCACTGGCAATGATATTGGTAATTTTTCACATTTGCCGCGTCGCAAGGATATCTCGGAGTCCACCAGTGATGGATAATTTGATGTGAAAATAAATGATACCCCGGCAGCATCTGGTGATAAAGATTTATCTGGTTTTTCGCTGCAATGATCTAACAAACCTTTAAGAATTGTTTTGTTGTTTTCTATAATATCTTCACTATTACCGCTGGTATTTATATCAAAATATCTATCAACGTCATCTATAATTATGATAGTTCTGGGTGATTTGATATTTTGAACAATATATTCAGCTTTTTCTGTTGTGGTTTTATTTGCAAAGTCTTCATTTGTATTTTCAGAACGTTTTAGATTATTTGATTCTAATGTGTTTTTATAATGTATTTTTGCTTTTTCTACATATTCCAATAATGTATCAACAAAACTTTCTGCATCTTCATTATTTTTAATTATTTCAACATTACAACCTGTTTCTTGTGCAATTGCTTTAGCCAATTCTGTTTTTCCACATCTTATCGGGCCATAAATCATAGTTGCAGCCGGTATTTTTTCAGAAGTTTCTAATGTTGCTTCTCTCAAAATTGGATTTACTAACATTTCTGTTATTACGTTCTTTTCTTTGTTGTACCCGGCAATTTTACTGTTGATGGCATTTGGTTTTTCAGCCAGCAATTGTTTTATTTTTTCATACACTTTAATATCTTCTGTTTTAAAAAGACTTTCATAGTATTGTTCATTTGCCATTATTTCATCATATTCAGCTTGTTTTGCTGCCAATGCTTTTCTGTGTTTTTCTCTTATAGCTATTTTGTCACTGGCTTTTACGTATTTGATACCCAAAAAACTATTGTCACCGCGTTTTCTTTTTTCAATAATTTCATTTTCTGCAGCTTTATTGGCATCAATATCCCAACTGCGAGATTTTAGTTCCAAATAATTTGCCATTTTTTGGCGTCTTCTGGCATCTTCTCTGGCAATTCTTTCTCTATCGTTAATATTGTTTTGACCAAAACTTATATATGAACGAGGAATACCGCCAAGTTGCTGTATTTGTTGATGTTTTGTTTTTATGGCAGCAGTATTTTGTGTAGATTTTAGTTGAGGAATTGTGTTAATTTTAACAATATTTATTGGCTGTAACATTAATTTTCTCCCTCGTTTTTGTTTAGTTCTTCCAGTTCTTTTTTTAGTTCATTGTATTTCGCAAGATCATCCTCAGCCAGAACATCCAGAACTTCTTCATACTCTGCAATTTCCTCTTCCAGAAACTCTTTTCTTGTCATCCTGTCTTTGTTATCCAATGGATCATTGTTTAGATTGCTAAAACCATCAAGCTCTTCCATATATTTTTGATACTTTTGCGGCGTGATATCTCTTGGTGTATTTTTGAATTTTCTGATTAAATGCAATGTAAAATCAATGTCGGGTCTTTGGATATAGTCATCTGTTGCATCAAGAACTAAATATTGAATAGCATCATTACTAAATGCACCTTTCTCATTGCTAGGTGCATAGTATTCTACAAATTTTTTAAGATTTATATTCTTTACATCAATTTCTTGTAGATTAGGAATTTCTTCCATAAAATCATTAATTAGTATATTTGCTTTATTCATATAATGTTGTATAACATCAATCATATCAAACCCCGACGGAGGAACAACCGCATATTTGTCGCATTTTCCAACGGCAAGATCTGCATCAATTCTTGAGGGATAATTTGTTGTGCATAAGAATGTAACACCTACGGCTTTGCCGTTTCCCTGTTTGGGCAGTTCTGCACATCCGTCAAATGCCCCTTTTAGGCAGTTTCTGTTTGCAATTCTAGTTCCTTCATCTGTAATTATTGGGTTGAAATATTTGTCAAATTCGTCAATGATTATTACAGTACGAGGCGAGCCAATTTTTAAAAGTGCCTCTTTCTTTTCTTCGTCTGTCATTTTGGAGTACTTTGCAGAATTCTTGAGTTCTGTTATTTGGGCTAACCTGTCATCGTATCTTTCTCGTGCTTCATTTATTTTAGCCTTAACAGTTTTAGGAAAATTTTTTACATTTGTATCTGTTGTTATAGTGTCCACAAAACAAGATGTTTCATTTGCCATAGCTTCCGCCAGAACAGTTTTCCCGCATCCGGTAGGACCACAAAGTGCTATGCAGTTGGCAACTTTTCTTTCTTGTCCGTCAAACAATTCATCTTTTACCGGATTAACAAATTCATCACGCAAAATACGTTTCAAGTTAGAATAACCTGCAATTTTTGAGTCGATACTGTTGTTAAAACTTTTTAGCAATTCTGATTTTGTTTTGTGTTGAACAGCTTGATCTTCTTTTAGTAGTTTTTTATATTCGTCTTCTTTGTCCATTATTTCGCGATATTTAGTTAAATCAGCAAAATATAAATTTCTATATTTTTCATTAATTGCTTCTTTAGCTTCTTTGCTTATACCCCAAGTGGATTTTTTGCTTGTTATTTTTATTTCCGCTTCAGCTTGCTTCAAATATTCTGTCCGGGCTTTTTCTTTATCCCAGTTTCTGGCCCACAAGTAATCATCCTTGCGTTTATTTCTGTTTGCTTCATTGTCTTTTTCTATTTCATCTGCTAAAGAACCTGCAAAAGATAAATGAAATTTTATATATGATTTTGGATAACCTGATAGGTCATTGCTCCTATTGTTGTCAATAAAAGAATCTGCTTTTGTGACAGGAGTATTATAACTTTTTGTATAACTATTTAATGGTGTGATTGATTGTATCTTCATAATTTCTCTTTCTGGTATAAATTAAGTAATTTACTTTTTCGCATATTGAGGCATTTCACGTGCAACTTTATTAGCCATCCAAGGATTATCCTCGACGATTCTGTCAAAAATGGCTCTTGCATTAGATGCCATTTGAGATCTGCCTTCTTCTTGAGCTTTTCTGATGTAATGTTCGTAGTCTTTTAGAGTATTCCAACCCGCATTGGTCCATTTGC
>CALURG010000007.1 GCA_944323115.1 Candidatus Gastranaerophilales bacterium | reverse complement strand
TTTTGTTATGACCGCACCTGCTTTCAGGTGCTTAATTTCAAGTTTGTGAAGCCAAGCTTCACGGGGCGTGAGCTAAACCCCCACGATATTTTTGTTATAGCCGCACTCTTCTCATATGCGACACCTATTATAATACATGCTGATTTTTTTTTGTAAAGTCTAAAGTTTAAAAACTACAAATCCAGGCCGATTACCTCAATATCTTTGTATTTTGCTTTTATCTTGCAGTTGTATTCAGTGTTCTTTTCTGCTATCAATACACCTAGATATGCACCCAAAATTGCCTCGAGCTGTGAAACAGGAATCATATTGGATGGCAATTCCTTGAAGCCGAATCTGTGTTTTAATGCACTTTGAAGAGATTTGCAATCTACCGGAGAACGGTCTTTAAACACGCCTGACAAGCCAAGTGATGATTTTAATTCATGTACGTCATATCTGAAAATATCTATTCCCTGTGATTTCAATTCAAGGAAAAAATCGCACCCTCTGTGTGAATATCTTTGAATCCAATCACTGTCATGATTTATCAATTTATTTGACTGAACAAGCTGATATTCCCTTGATATCAATTTCCATTTTGCATTGAGCATAAGAGGGTTTTCTGGAAGTGCAATATTAATTATTGCATTTTTTTTTCCTACAAAATTTTTCAAAAAGAATTTTACATCTTCCATAGAAAACAATTTATCAAGTGTGATTATTTTCATGTCTTTGTCTATAATCGCAACACCTGTTTCATTTGCGGAATTTGAGCCCAGAGAAATACCCGCAAAGTAAAATTTATTTTCACAAAACTTTTTAGCTAATTCTTTATCTTTTATCATTAAAAACCTATAAAATCTGTCTAATAAACAGTTCTTCTGACAGCATTGAATCTGCCAGGACTTCTGCTTTCATACAATTTTTCAAAGTTGTATTGAACATCTTTGTAATTTTTTATTGTTAATTCAATTGATTTATTCACAACAATAAACATAATGGGCAGAGAAATCAACACTGTCATAATTCCGACAAACATATGTTTTGAAAACTTTATCAAATGAGCTTTCTGCTTGGCTGATTCTATACCGCTTCTGTGCTGAGATAAAAGTTTGTTGAACAATTTTGTTCGTTCTTCCATCGGAATTTTATCAAAATACTCAACGTTTTCCGAATTAACCATTACAACAAATTTCTTTGCTCTCGGGGCATTGTTTCTGACGACAGGTTTTTCTATTTCTGCATACGGATCAAATTCTTCACCGTCAGAAGAACTTACCTGTCCGCCTTCCATAAGTGCTTTAGGACTTTGAGACAAAAAACCTTCGGAGTCATCCGTAAAATTACTCATGCTCCTAATTGTTGCCTGCAATTTCTCAATTTCTACTTTTTCGTCGAAATCAAGATTGTGAAAATCTTCTGTATTGCCGCCGTTGCTATCGGTCATTGTACCTCTGTCTTATTATTTTGTGTTTGTTTTTGTCTTTTGTGTTTGTGCTAAACTAAAAATATTATACTACATTAATAAAAATTATTTTACCTGAATATAAAGTATTTTCTACGGAGAAAAAATGTTCGATTTTGATAAAGCTAAATTGGAAAGTTATATAAGTAAACTCACCGAACCCAGCGTTTTAATTGTCGGTGATATGGGTATAGATGAAATGGTCTACGGGGATACGGAAAGAATCTCCAGAGAAGCACCCGTTTTGATATTGAGACATTCGGAAACAAAAATTATTCTTGGTCAGGCAGCAAACGCCGCACACAATCTTTCAACAATTAACAAAGGAAAAGTTAGTGCAATAGGCCTGTATGGTGATGATTACTACGGCCCAATGCTTTTAGATGCGTTCAAACAAGCAGGCATAAACACTGATTTTATGGTTAAAGATTCTTCCAGGTCTACAACTGTAAAATCAAGGATTTCCGGTGCAAGTTTTCACTCTGTTACACAACAGGTAGTCAGGATTGACCGTGTGGATACAAAACCACTTTCAACTGAAATAGAAGATAAAATAATTGAAAATATGAAAAAAGCTATTCCTTTGCATGATGCGGTTATACTATCTGATTACAATATAGGTACGCTTTCTGACAGAGTGATAAAAAGTGCAATAAGTATTGCAAAACAGCACAAAAAAATAATTGTTGCAGATGTGCAAAAAGATATGGCAAGATACAATGGGGTTTACGCTCTTACTCCAAACCAACCTGATAGTGAAAAGGCTGTCGGCTATTTCATTAAAGATGAAAAAACTTTAAACAGTGCAGGCTCAGACATATTGAAAATTACGAATGCAAATGTTTTGCTTTTGACCAGAGGTGCAGAAGGCATGGCGGTGTTTGAAAAAGACAAAGAAACTCACACTGATGTCCCTGTTTTTAACAAAACAAATGTATTTGATGTAACAGGTGCGGGAGATACTGTTGTAGCTTCTTTTACACTTGCTCTTGCCGCCGGTGCGGAGCCCAAATATGCTGCTATAATTGGAAATATTGCCGCAAGCATAGTTATCAGAACTTTTGGCTGTGCGACAACAACGGTTGAAGAAATTCAAAAGAGTTTGGACAAGATGAATATGGAAAATTACACTATAAAGGCATAAACTAAGGAGAAACAGATGATTATCAAAGAATTAAAACCTTTGGATTACATTATAATAATTGCTGTTATTGCTGTTATTGCAATAGGGGCTCTTGTGTATTTTGGAAAAAACAAATTTTCAAAATCTCCGGTTGAAGAAACAAGAAAAATTGCGTTTCAAGTTATGCTGAAAGGGGTTTCTGTTACTGATTCAAAAATTCCTTTTGTTGTTGGAGATGAGTCTTTTATTACAATAAGAAATGTTCCTTATACAAAACTGCAAATAGTGGATGTAATGTATCAGCCCAAAAAGACTGTTTTGCCGGTGAACAATCCTCAGCAGCCTTTTGTTGTGATTGACGACTATTCTCAGCCATATCAATTTGATTTTATTATTACACTGATAGATGATGCAAAAATTACAAAAGACGGTGCCGTAGTCGGCGGTAACAAAATAAAAATAGGTTTGCCGATTGTTCTTGAAGGTTTCAACTATCGTATAGGCGGTACTATCTCAAATGTTCAAATATTAAATGATAAAGACATTGAAGCTATACAAAAATATGTAATTAGCCAAAAGATACAGCAGGCAGCACAAAAAAGCTTGGAGCAAACAGAAAATGCCGGACAAACAGAAAAAACTCCGGATGAATCAAAAAGTACTGCTAAAAAATAAGTGATAGAAAATGCTTGAATCAAAAATTATCGATTTAAAAAATTCATTTTATGCATATTTTCAAAGTAAATTTGAAAAACTGACAGAAAACAGTTATTTGTTAACCCGAATTGATGATATTATTTTCTTTTTCATAAGTGCACTGCTTTTTGTGTCAACATTTATGGAAAGTGAGAAAATAGGTGCATTGGCTCTTGTTGTTGTTTCTCTTACTTTTATAAAATTGTTTACCCAAAAGGGAGCAAAAATAAGGATAGCAAGCTGGGATGCGGCTGTTTTTATTTATTTTGTGATTTGTTTTATTAGTACGATAAATTCAACTCTTCTGCCGCAAAGTATACATGGTTTTTTAAAAACGGTAATTTATATTTTTTATTATTTTTGTGCGGCAAATTATTTTCAAACAAATACAAACAAAATAAAATACATTTTTCTTCTTGTGAGTATGTTGTGTGCAGCGGAAGGGATTATTGCTATTTTTCAAAATTTTGCAGGTGTTGAACAAATCTCAACCTGGCAGGATTCAAATTATGTAAATCCCGAAGACGCTATTGCCCGTGCATACGGTACATTAAAACCTCTTAATCCGAATCTTTTAGGAGGCTATTTAATTGCCGGTATACCATACGTAATTGGTACTTGTGCAATGTGCTTGGCAAAAAAGAATCAAAAAGTCAGCTGGTTTTGTTTTACAGTTTTTGCCATTTGCAGTTTTGCTGTTTTTGTCACAGGTTCAAGAGGTGCTTATCTTGGACTTGCTGCAATTGTTGCCGGTGTGATAATTCTTACCGGGCTTATTATAAAGGCGGATTTTGACGGTAATAAAAGATTGAAATCAATATACAATAAAGTTACGGCCGGCATTATTGCTTTGTTTGCAATGGTTTTGATATTTGTCCCGAAAATAACAAAAAGATTGCTTTCTATATTTATATTGAGAGGTGATTCATCCACTTCATTCAGACTGAATGTGTATAATTCTTCCTGGCATATGTTCTGTGACAATTGGATTCTGGGTATCGGCTCGGGTAATCAAACATTCAGGGAAATATACGGACTTTATATGCTGACAGGATATGATGCATTGAGTACATATTCTGTTCCATTAGAAATAGCTGTTGAATCCGGTATTTTGGGACTCATTTCGTTTGCGGCTTTTTTGCTTTTACTTTTAAAAAATGCTTTATTTTTTGTTTTGCATAAATCGGCAGATGAAGACGTATTAGTCATAAAGATAATAATTGCATCAGCAATATTAACTATTTTGGGTGTGTTTACACATGGTTTGTTTGATACAATATTCTTTAGACCGCAGCTGCAATTTTTGTTTTGGACAATGATTGCAATGGCAGGTGCAGTAATGATAAATAAAAAACAAAATAATGTATCATAATAATTTTGTATTATAAGAGGCATAGAAATGAAAAACTCAAAACGAATTACACTTACGATTTTGGCATTAATTGGTTTTATTACCTCAATAAAATTGTCTGTAATATATATTGATGCAAATTTCAATCCTTATGCGTTGTCCAGTTTTTGTTCCATAAATGATTTAATAGATTGTGACGGAGTTGCCAAAACGACTCATTCACAATTTTTTGGCGTGCCTTTGGCATTTTGGGGATTGTTTTTGTATTTTATATTTTTGTTTTTTACTTACGTTGACAAATTACAAAATATACAGATAAAAGGTTTTAAGATTTTTGGCTTTACGGAAGTTTTTAGAAATCCGGAGTCATACATATGTGCACTTGGCGTTATAGCGTTTTTTATCTCTATGGTACTTGCCGGGATTTCTCTTTTTGAAATTCACAAAATATGTATATTATGCTTTTTTACATATATTTTAAATCTTGTAATAGGTTTGTTTGCAAAACCTGCTGATGAAAATTATCTTACTGTGTTTAAAACAAGTTTTTTGGATTTTATAGATGCATTAAAAATAAAAAAATACTTAATAGCCTTTACTGTAGTTTTGGCGGTGGCTGTTGGTATTCTTTCATATACGACTCTAACTGATGTTCTTGCACCGCAGGTAAAACTTGAAAAAGATATGAAGAAATATTCTTCTTCCTCAGGTGATGAATATAAAATTTCCGGAAATATTTTAGGCGACCCGAAAGCTGTACTGGTAGTCCATGAATATACTGATTATCAGTGTCCGTTTTGTTTTGTACTGAATACTATGCTTCTCAGAGCGGTAAATGAACTTTCTGATATAAAAGTGGTTCATCACAATTTGCCGTTGGATAAAGATTGCAACCCCACATTGGATTCACAAATGCATCCGGGTTCCTGCAAATTAGCAAAATATGTGATAGCGGCAGGCATGCAAGGCAAATACTGGGATATGAACAACCTGCTCTTTGACCAGAAAGATGATGAATATACAAACGAAGAAATTTTACTGAAAGATGCAAAAAAACTGGGACTTGATATAGAAAAACTTAAAACTGATGCAAATTCAAAAGAAACATCTGCCATGTTGAAAAAAGAAATTGATGAAGCAATAAATCTCGGTATTGACGGAACGCCTGCAATACGTATAAATATGGAAACACATGTGGGCATTATACCCTACGAAGAATTAAAGGCAAAGCTAATAAAAGCAGGTGCAAAAGAAAGAAAGTAAAGAAAAAGTGGAAAATGAAAAAGAAAAGTTACTCCTGCATGCGTGTTGTGCGGTATGTGCGGCCCATCCTTTTGATTTGTTGAACGAAAATTTTGATACAACAATTTATTTCTTCAATCCAAACATTTATCCTGAAAAGGAATATTTAATCAGACGGGATGAACTTATAAATTATTGTGAACAAAATGAATATAAATATATAGTTGAAGAATACGAGCATGACAGATGGCTTGAGTATATAAAAGGTTTTGAAAGTGAACCCGAAAAAGGAGCAAGATGCGACAAATGTTTTGATTTCAGATTGTTAAAAACCGCTCAAAAAGCAAATTCTCTGGGGATTAAAAATTTTACAACAACTTTGACCGTAAGTCCTCATAAAATTTCGAAAAATGTTTTTGCATCAGGACAAAAAGCCGCTCAATTGTATGGTTTGAATTTTTTAGAATACGACTTTAAAAAGCAAGACGGTTTTTTGAAAACAATGCAAATTGCAAAAAAGAACGCATTCTATAGACAACAATACTGCGGCTGTGAATTTAGTATAAGAAAAATTGAAAATTAATTACCGTTTTAAAGTTCAGTATGTAAAATTTCATTTAAGTTTGCATTATTTATTAGCAAAAAAAATATTGTTGTTTATTTATAATTATGGTATCATAACAAGATAGCATGTGGAGGTTTTGAAAATGTCTGAAAGAAAGACTGCATCACCTATAAATATAGATAATGGTTTTGAAAAAATAGAAAAAAATGAACTCAAACGTATTGAAATTACGGAATTGCCGAAGGATGTTCCAAACTTCAAAAATACCTTTGAGTCCAAAGATTCTGTTATAAAAAAATGGCTTACAGACTGGATTACATCAGGGATTAAAAAAGGAAAACTAAAAGAAAATGCACTGCTCCCTAAAAAGGCTGACTTGGCTTATTATCTGGGAGTTAGTGTAGGGACTGTTCAAAATGCTATAAGATTTGTGGAAGACTCAGGATTGTTGGAATCCAAACAAAGAATAGGGACAATCATAAGAAACGGTTCTGATGTTTCAAATCCAATAATCCGCAAAGCTGCTTCAAAACGCGAAAAAGTTATTTCTCAGATAAAAAAATATATTATTGACAACGAATTAAAAGTAAATCAATCTCTGCCTTCTGCAAGAGCGTTGTCTTCTATCATCGGCAATTCTACTAACACAACAAGACTTGCCCTGGATTTTTTGGCGTCACAAGGTGTTATTGAGACAAGGGCTTTTCGTTCAAATGAATCAAACTGGATATTGAAAAAAATTCCGGTTTTTACTGATATAGATAAAGAAAATACAAAATCTAATGAAATAAATTCAAAAACTCTTGTTGAACAGGTTGAAAAAGATTTGAAAGATTATATAAAAGCCAATTACAGCGTTGGTGACAAATTGCCGCCTCATTTTGAGCTATCTGAAATATTAAAAGTAAGTGTAAAAACCGTGCACGATGCATTGAAAAGCTTGATAGATGAGGGTGTTTTGCTTGCAAGGAGAGGCCGCTACGGTACAACTGTTATAAAAATGCCCGATTCAAATATACTACAGCCTACAAATGAAGTGTCCATTCTTGCTTCAAATATTTTTGCAAAAGCTGAAGATGCTGCTTTTTACAGCTATCAAAAAATCGAAAATCTGATTAAAAATTATATTGCTCAAAACTATGAAATCGGAGACAAGCTTCCTTCGATGGAAGCGTTGTCGGAAAGATTCGATGTGTCGAGTAATACAATAAGAAAAGCCTTGCAAAATCTTTCAAAACAAGGATATGTAAATTTTCAAAGAGGACGCTACGGAGGGACTTTTGTTTCTGATATTCCGGAACAAGAAGGAAATGAAGCTTTCAGATGGCTTGCAGTAAGTCCTCAATACAAAATAGTTTAATAACGGTTATTTCACCGTACTATGTGTTTTTAATTTTAATGTATCTGTTCAAAAACTAACAATAGAAAAATGACACAAATTTTACCGATATCAGCAACATTTTCTAAAATATCAAATTTTTTTCCGAAAGAAACATCGTTTCCGTACGGGTCTTTTTCGCATGTTCAAAAAAATTCTGATGTTTCTTCTTCAAATTTATATAAACTGCCGGCAGAAAAATGTCTTCAAAGGGCAATTTATGAACTGAACTCTTTGCAATTTGAGCCAAAAGAAATAAATTATTTAAAAAATATGGGAGTAAATGTTCCATATACATCAGGAACCGATGCGGTAAAGTTTATCAAAGATAACGGTATAAAAATTGTATACGGAAAAACATCAGAAAAAGGTATCCATGCACAGTACAATTTTGCTGATAATGTAATAATTATAAATTCGAGATATAAAGGAAATACTTCTTTGCCTGTTGTTCTTGCCATTTCAGAAGCAATATTGCATGAAACGGGACATGCAAAAGACAAAGATGCGGACAGTTCCGTTCAGGAAGAATTAGATTGTTTGGGGATGAATGCTATTGCACACAGGGCTTTTCTAAGAAAATACAGTGATATATTTATAAATTCAAAAGAACCTATTATAAAAGACGGTGTGGAAGTTTATGCTGAGTTGTTTTTTGATCCTGATCCCGACAAACAAAAACTTGTCGACAGAATGAAAGACAAATACGGGTATCTGCCGCCAGGAGATTGTGATCATCCGGCAGGTACTATTGCAAAAGCCGTAAAATTTTAAATTTTTTATTTACTAGTTGTTTTATAAAAAACCGTTTACTTTTTCTGTAACAAACTGTAAAGATATGATGGCTTGAAATCCAGATATATAGCAAAAATTTAAAATTATATGTTTTCTTACTATAAAAAATTGTATAGCACACTTGACAAAAATGTGATATAATTATCTCAATAAGGCTCAGGTCGATTTCATATATTTTTTATTACAAATTCTTTTAAAAGGAGGCTCTATGTCTACTGAAACTGCATCAAAGGAAGAAAAAGAAGTTAAATCAAAATTTAATGATGAATTTGATTCCTATTTGAAAAAACAATGCTTAAAAACAACTTTCAACGGTTTGGAACTTGAAACTTTCAGCTGGTACAAAAAAATGCTGGGTTTGGTGTAAATCCATAAAGTTTTTTTAAACAAGATTAAAATAATAAAGAGGGCAAACTACCCTCTTTTTTAGTGCTTTTAGTCTGTCAAAAAATTTTATGAAAAAAATTTCTGACTTGAACTGACAGAATGTCTGTATGTAACAGGCAAGAGCCAGCGTGAAATTAACTTTCTCTTAGTTCTTTAAAATTTTCTTTGGCTTGTTTGTACAAATCATTCAATGCTGTTTCCAATTTTTGCCGATACAGTTCGGTATCTTCTTTGGAACAGTCTGAAGGAACATAAATAGGTTCTCCATACAAAGCTATTGTTTTTACGCCAAGCAAAGGAAATCTGAATTCGTCCCAAGTATTAAATTTTATCCACCACTTTGACGGAGAATACCAGGTCATAGGTATTATTGGAACTTGAGTCAATTTAGCAATATTTATTATACCGTCTTTGACAACACCTTTTGGCCCTCTGGGACCGTCGATTGTAATAGCTGCATTTTCTCCCTGTTCAAGCTTTTCAATGAGGGCAAGACTTGCTGCGGCACCTGCTCTTTTGTGTGAACCTCTTACAACCTTTATTCCTACTTCTTTTGTTGCTGCTGCAATAATCTCGCCGTCATTTGATTTTGAAATCATTACATTCAAGCTGCCTCTGTCTTCATTTGCGTACAATCCGCATTGATGTGCATGCCACAAAGCAAAAATAACAGGCTTGTCTTTCGGATAGTTTACATTTTTGCAGTCGTAAAACCAGCTTTCAAAAATATATAGTTTTCTGATTAAAAATGATAAAACAGAAATTTTATATTTTTTGTCAATTTTAAACATAATCTAATTTTATAATAAATAAAATATTTGTGCATTTGTTTATTTCGATATAAATGTTTATAGAGGATGGTAGTCATATTGCTTATTTATAACAAAAACAATTTATGATATTATTTACCAGAAGATTACTGCCGTACAGAGAGGATTTACAAATGTTTTTGAAATGTTCATTGATAGATAGTTTAAAAGATAAATTTGTAAAAAAAGAAGAGAGTTTTGATAAAACACTGAATACATTATATAAAAAGCTAAAAGATATTTATGAGTATTCATCAGTATCGGAAGAAAGAAAAGAGTACCTAAAAAATATTATTTCAAAAAACGGCTATCTTCCTTATCCTTATGTAAAAGCTCTTGAAGAACTTTCTTTCGGTGAAATTTTGTACGGCCTTGAAATAAAGTGGAAAAATAGCGGTGTGATGAATGATTCCGGAGAATTTGCGTTTGAAAATAATATGATTTCTCCGGCACAAAGAGCCGGATATGACAGCGGAGAATGGATTACAAGAGAACAGCATAACGTTAAATTGCTAAACCTTGCAGGATTGGGTGATGGGAACAAAGAAAAAGAGCCGGGAAAATTTATTGATTGGCTGCGTCAGCTTTTGATTTTGCCTTCAGGAAATGAAGATTCAAAAGTTTTGGGGACAACTTTGTATTTGATACCGTTTCATCCAAGAGAGTTTGGCTGTGCTTATTTGCCTTCCAGCAGTGAAGTGAGTCCGAAACTGGAAGATAAAAATTTGTCTGAAAAAGCTGGTATAAATCTCAAACAACAGGTTCAGTTTTTTATAAAACTGGCTCAATTGGCAGGGCACAGTGTAATTTATGACGTGCTTCCACAAACCGGCAGATTTTCAAAAATGGTTCTTGCTTATCCTTATATTGCAAGATGGTACGATACCAAATTTCTTATTTCAAAAATAGAAGAAGAAGTTGATAAAGCATGTGAAACTTTAAAATTGGACGGAGTCTTTGAACCGGAGGATATAGAAATTGTTGCAGATATTTATAAAAAAACACTGCACAGCGGTTCAAATAAACTTTCCGAACATTATCAAGCTATATATGACAAATTTGAAGAGCTTATTTCAGAAAAGAAAAAAGAACTGTCTGACACAATGATGCAAAAGAATGAACAAATTGCTCTTCAGGCAAGAGTTGAGTCAATTGTCTCAGAAATTAACGATATAAAATCATCACAGAACCCGGTAGAGTCAGATATAACAAAACAGGGAGAAACAATTAAAGCATTGATAAAAGAAGGCCTTTGGCCTGCTCCGGGCGGAGCATGGTGCTCTTCCGGAACTCCTGTTTTTGACAAAATGGCAGAAACAGGTGATTATCCTGTTTATAAACATTTTGATTATAAAGGCAATGATGTTTCTCATTTTGCAAATTTGGATTGCCAGACTCCTTTTTATTTTGTTTACCTTGAATCAGGAGAATATAACAAGCCTGTAATAGACTTTTTTGTGGAATATTTAAAGAAAATACAAAAAGAATACGGTTTTGACGGTTTTAGAGTAGATCATATTGATCATATTGTGGATAATGTTTCTGAAAAAGACGGTGTGCCCATAAGCTATCGTGTGCCGAAATCCGTGCTGGGTAAAATGAATTCGGAACTTAAAAAAGAGGTTCCGCACTTTGCGACACTGGCAGAATATATGTTGTGGGACAGATTTTACAAAGAGTATCATGAAGATATGGGGTTTGATATTCTGTGGGGCGATGATATTGTCTCTCAGCACTGCAAAACTCCTCAAGAGATTGTAAACAATAACAGAGATCTTGAGCAGTATAATGTGTCTTCAAATACGAAAACACCTCTTTCTATTTTGAAAATTTACAACAATCAAGACGGAGAATTTCGTGACATTGACCAGTATCCCGGACAACTTGGGGAAGAAGGGGCTTTGTTTAAGTGGTTTAAGTATAAATTTTTACCGGGTGGTAAAAACGCTCAGCGTCCGGTTATGTTTGTTGATGGTGATGAATCTTTTACAAAAACAGGAATTGAATCTGTAATAGGTTCTGAAATTTCTATGAAACGTGCTAAAAACTACAAATTTTTCAACAAATTTAACGCAATAAATAAATTTGCACTGGAAAACAAATTGACTAGAGAAGGTGAAGCTCAAATAATAGACTTTGATTCAGACGGATTTGTCTCCTGGATGATTTCAAAAGATCCTTTAAAAGAGTCTTTGTTGATTGTGGCAAATTACCTGGCACCCACAGAAAAAGTTACGGAGTCTACAGATGAAGGCTTTTCAAATACATACATAAAAAACGGTACAAGTGTTTTTGACAAATCCGTAAATATGCCTTGTGATTATTCAATTGTTTCTGAATATGTGTATAACAATGCCAAAAACACAGGTGAAGCTGAATTTGACGAAGTAATGTTTGAAAAACCGGAAACAAGTTTGCATTTTGGAGAGTTGAAACCGTCAGAGTTTAAAATATACAAAATTAAAAAATAGTTTCAATATACCGTGATTGTTAACAAATATTAACTTTACGGGAATCATGGAAACCATGTCGTAGACTGGATCTGCATGATTGTAAAAAAAATGTTACTTTTAAAATAACGTAAAACTCTTCACAAACGCTTTCGTCGATGGTTTAATTATATTAATAAAACATTGCAAAATTTTTAAAATAAACAAATAAGGTTTATAAATATTTTGGGAGGAGATTTGGGACATTCCAAATCAAAAAAGGCCGGTAAGTTGTCCGGCCTTTTCTATTTTTAGTATTTGACGACTTTTTTCAAACCTTTGGGATTGTCAGGATTTTTGTCCAGCAATGCTGCAAGCTCGCATGCAATAAGCTGTAGCGTCAACAAAGAGCCAAAAATTGCTTTGAGTTTTCTTTTTGTTTTTATATAAATATTAAAGTCTCCCGCCTGAACATCCTGCACGCTTGTAATACATATGATTTTTGGGTTGTAATCCTGTCTGATTTTTTTGAGATTGTTTACTGCAAATTCTGAATTTTCTTCATCAATAATTGCAATAACAAGGGATTTTTGGTTTAGCACCGCAACATGCCCGTGCATAAACTCTCCGAAAGGATATGCCATGACATTGAGATAGCAGGTCTCTTTTATTTTTAATGCCCCTTCTTTTGCAACAGGATAATAGTTTTTGTTTCCAAGTACAGATATATTGTTAAAGTTAGAAATCTCTTTTGCCGCTGATTTTATCTTGGGCAAATCATTTTTTATTCTCTCGAGATATGCCGGGAGCCTTCTCATTGTGTTTAGGAATCCGGAAATATCTTCTCCTTTTTGACTTTTTATTTTCAAAAGAACAAGAATGGAGCAAAGTATTTGTGCAGTAAGTGCTTTTGTAGAAGCGATACTTTTTTCTTCTCCTGCATCGGAAAGTATTTTATAATCGCACAAATTCCACATTGTAGAATTTTTTGCATTTGTAATGCACATTGTTTTTACATTTTTTTCTTTAATAATTTTGAGTGCATTCAAAGTGTCGGATGTTTCTCCGGACTGAGAAACAAATATGTATAAAGAATCAGGTGTTATAAAGTGTTTTTTTTGAAGAACAAACTCGCTTGAATATTCAAACTCACAAGGAATTTCAGCGTATTCTATAAATAGCGGTGCTGCAATTGCCGCACAATTGTAAGAAGAACCGCTTGCCACAATCACTATGTTATCAATTTTGTTTGGAAGATTCAAAGTTATTTCATCTTTTGATGTTGTGTAAGTATCAAGAAGATTTTTTACTACTGACGGTTCTTCAAAAATTTCTTTTTGCATTATGGAGCAGTATTTTAATTCCTGTACCTTGTTTTTTTGCTTTTTTTCTTCCATTTTGTACCCTCAAAATTTTTGATTGTTATTTTTTTATATAAATATTATCGGAAGAATTTTTAATTAATTTAGTTTATGTAATTTATATCTGCTAAATTAGTCTGTATGTTTGATTTTTTTGCATATGCTGGATTTTTGAATATTTTTTTTATAAAATCATAAATAAGCTGAGCCACACCCCCAACCGTATATAATCAATAAACCTAAAAAGGCTCATTTACGAGGAATAAAATGGTTAATCTTTTATTTAATTTATTGGTAATTATATTTGTATATGCCGTCGTCTATATAATTTATTATGCGGCATGTGTATTTCAAAGTTCCAAAGCAAGAAAATTTTTACAAAGGCAAAAATATTATACAGCAGCTACACCGAATAATATGATTGTCATAATATATGCTCGTAACAATGAATCAACAGTTGTACCTCTTTTGGAATCATTGAATAAGCAAAATTATCCTAAAGACAATTTTCAGACACATATAATACTGGATCATTGCACCGACAATTCATCAAATATTTTGGAATTTATAGGTGGTGCAAAAATATGGAGAGTCGGAGAAAATGCTCCTGTCGGCAAAGATGAAGCTGTGTCTTGGCTTTTGGAAGGTCTTTTATCTTACCAAAATGTTGATGCTTTTGTATTTTTGAGTGCACAAAGATATATAGACGAAAATTTTCTTTCATCAATCAATGCAAATCTCCAAGATGAAGATGTAATTGTTGGTTCTACGGATTATATTTCAAGAACAAGAACTCTTTTGAATTGTATAAAAACGACTTATCATTCTTATATTGACAGGATTTTTAATTGCGGCCGTTCTTTGATGAATTTGGCGACAATTATTGATTCGGATGTTTTTGTAATAAGAAAGGATGTTCTGGACAAAATAAAATGTGTAGATTTTAGAGATGTAAACAGTGAATTGAAATATACTACACTTCTTGTCAGAAACGGTTTTATTCCAAAATTTTCACCGCTTGTAAAAACTTACACGTCAATAGACAATTATAATGACAGAAGACCTTCTATATCTTTTAAATTGTCGCTGGTTTGGCACTGTCTTGGTCTTGTATTTAAATCAAATATTAAGTTTGGAGAATTTTTGCTGAATATACTTGCTCCGAATTTCTGGTTCTTGATGCTTATATACTGCGGTATTTTTGCATATACATATAATTACTACCTCCCTGTTTTTGATTTTACCTTTGTTTTTGCGATGGGTGTTGTTTTGATAGCTGTCTTTGCAGCCTCATTATTTACATCAAAAATAGGCGGAAGAAATATTATTTATTTGTTTTTCTATCCTATTTATTCCTTGTTAAAAATATTTTTGCACATACCCGTAATAGGTGCTATTGTCAAAAGAATTACCAATAAAAAAACAGATGAAGACAAAGAAATGTCTACAGTGGATGTTTGTGTTACAGACGGACGTAACAATCTGGCATGCAAACTCGATTTGATATCAGAAAGCGGTCTTGTTAGAGCTGTATTCAGATTCAAAAAGAAAAAATATTCGTCATCGTCACAAATACGCATGGTTGATGCACTGAAAGAGGTTTCTGACAAATTGAATGAGCACGGTTTCAGGATTAAAATTTGTCAGTCTTGCGGATATTTTAATCTGAAACTTGACGGTTCCACAAATATGGTCAAAGGGTATTGCAACAGACTCGTGTTACAAAATCAGTCAGAGGCTCCTTTGGACACAATACTTTGGAACTCTTGCCCGTATTATGTTCCGCAGGAAGTGAATAAAATTATTGATATAAATAATTTTAGAGAAAGTTTATAAAAATATCGAATTGGAATTTTCGGAATAAAAAAGATGAGTGAAGATTTTTCGAAATACTGGCTGGCATTTGCCTCTATAGAAAAAATCGGAAGTGTTTTTATAAAAACGTTGTATGAGCATTTCGGCTCAATAAAATCAGCCTGGTGTGCAGGGGCTGATGATTTGTTTAAAATTGAAAATCTCACAAAACGCCAGATAAATGACTTTTTGTCAGAACGTAGTAAAATAAGTCCTGATGATTGTTTGAATTATATAAAAGAAAAAAATATAAAATTTTTGACATATACGGATGAAAAGTTTCCTTACTTGTTGAAACAAATACCTGCTGCACCTATGACACTGTTTTACAAAGGGGATTTGTCCAGATGTAATTTTAATCGTACACTTTCCGTAGTCGGTTCCAGAAAAGCAAGTGAAAATGCAAAGATTGTACTTTCAAAGATAATATCAGAGTTCAAAGATACGGAACTTTGTATTGTCTCAGGGTTGGCTGTCGGCATTGACACTTGTGCTCACAAAGCGGCAATAAAAAATAACTTAAGTACGATAGGTGTAATTGCCAGCGGTTTTGATTATGTGTATCCGTCTCAAAACAGAGATTTGTATAAAAAAATTGAAGAAGAAAATGGTGTTATTTTTTCGGAATACTGGCCTTCTTTTCAGCCTCTTTCCTGGCGTTTCCCTCACAGAAACAGAATCGTTACGGGTCTTTCCAAAGGGACATTAGTTGCCGAAGCTGCCATAAAAAGTGGTGCTTTGATAAGTGCAAATTTCTGTCTTGAGCAAAATCGTGAATTAATGTGTATGCCGGGCCTTTTGACAAATCCGAATACAGAAGGCATTTATAAACTCATAAAAAATGGTGCAGCTGTTGTTACTCGTGCTCAGGATATTTTGGATGCACTGGATTGGCAGTTGGAAACGTCAAATGTTTCGGAAAATTCTGTGGAAAAATTGGATTTAGAAATTGATGAAAAACCTGTTTTTGAATATATAGCCACACATTCCCCTACAGCGGATGAATTGTGTGTGAAGCTTGGCATAGATTTTTCGGATTTGACAATGACACTGGTAAATCTTGAACTAAAAGGCTATATCAAACAAATTGACGGCGGACGGTATGTAAGTGAAGTAAAAATGTCCTGATATTTTAGAGAATGTCTGAGACGGCATCGCCTGTATAAGTGTATTTGGAGTCAGTTACTATATAAAATATATTTTTTTAACCGATATCTTTTTTAAATTCTTTTCCTCCGACGATTTTTAAATGTCTTTCGTGTCCGTCTCCAATACTTATTGATTCAAGATTGTGCTGTTCAACAAGTTCATGCTGCATTTTTCTTATTTGCTGGTTTTGCGGAGAAAGTTCTATATCTTCCCCATTTTCAAGTACCTTTTGAATTGCTTCTTTTGCCTCGTCAAGGGCCTCTTCTGTTTCATCGTGAAAAACTATTCTGTTGTCGTCTTTTAGTCCTAGTGCTTCTTTAAGGACTTTTTGCACCTGTGACGTTGAATTTGAACGGACATAATATACAGGCAGCCTGTATTCGTTCGCAAGACTAAGTATTTTGTTTCCGCCTTTTGCAAAATTTTTGTGTGCAATGATTATGTCGGCATCGTCAATATTTTTTGTCAGTTCTGCGTTCAAATTTAATCTTTCGATTGATTTGTCCATAATTGAGCGAGAAACTGCGTATATGTATATTTTTTTGTATCCTTTTACTTCTTTAACGTATTTTTCTCTGTTAAAGCTGAAATTTAGCGAGTTGTTTGCCGAAGTAATTTTGTTGTCCAATTCATTTATTTTCTCAACAAGATTTTGCTCTGTCGGCTGGGTCATATCAACTTTTCTTATTATCGGTTTTATCGGCCAACCTCTTAAAATACAATCAACGGCTTCCGCTGTATCCGGATAAACTGCAAGTGTGTTTCTGTCTATAATTTCTATAACAATATCAAATGTAGGCTGTTTTTCTCTTTCCAAAACGGTTTTTTGGCTTGCTCTTCTTTTTGCTTCATCGTCTCCCAGTGTTACGGATTGGATACCGCCAACGAGGTCAGACAAAACAGGGTTTTTTATAAGGTTTTCAAGCGAATTTCCGTGTGCTGTTGCAATAAGCATTACCCCTCTTTCTGCAATGGTTCTTGCTGCCTGTGCTTCTGCTTCCGTACCGATTTCGTCTACTACAATTACTTCAGGAGTATGGTTTTCAACAGCTTCAATCATTATATCTTTTTGAAACTCCGGCTGCGTAACCTGCATACGCCTTGCGTGGCCGATGGCAGGATGCGGGGTATCTCCGTCGCCGGCAATTTCATTTGATGTATCAACGACAACAACTCGTTTGTGCAGTTCATCAGCAACGAGTCTCGAAATCTCTCTGAGCTTTGTTGTTTTGCCTACACCCGGTCGCCCTAAAAACAAAATACTTTTATTTTGTACAACAAAATCTTTTATGCAGGCTATTGTCCCTGTGACTACTCTTCCTATTCTGCAAGTAAGACCTACGATTTTCCCCTGTCTGTTTCTTATGGCACTTATTCTGTGCAATGTACCGGGTATTCCGGAACGATTATCTTTTGTAAACTCCTGTACTCTATCTGTTATGTATTTTATATCTTCGTCGACAATTAACTCATTTCCGAGATAATCAATGGAGCCTCCGGCGTGCCGTATTTCCGGCTGTCTGCCTAAGTCCAAAACCAGTTCGATTACGTCATCTAATGTTTCATGGCTCAAGCACTTAGTGATTTTGGGTGGTAGAATTTCAATTAACCTATCCAGGTCACTGTGAAATTGTACTTTGTTCATATATTTTTTTGCCCTTTCAATCGGCTGATACTTGTAGTTTTGATTGTAAAAGTCTAATTTGTCTCCTGTGTATTTTTCTTACCTTCATATATATTATAACATTATTTTTAATCAAAGGCATTATATAAACGTACTACTTATGTAGTATATTTACATATCTTTATAAAAACAAACACCAGAGTTTAAAACTTTAATATTTTCGCAAAAGAATTGGCTTTGTGTATTAATGATTCTAAAAAAATGTTTAAATACGCATTTATTTGATTGCAGGAAACTATTAAAGAAAAGCAAGATTTGTCAAATTGGTTTAAAATACAAATTTACAAAAAAAAATGTTTGAGTTATCATAGTTTCAATTGCAGGATTGCCTGCAATGAGCGTTTTGATAAAGTTTGGCTACCAAACGCACAAATGACAATTAAGCGGATTTTGTACGGCGGTGAAGTCGAGTCTGTGAAGCAGACGAGCGAACAGCCATGTGAACAAGGTTGACGACGCAAGATTTGTGAAACAAATCAAAGCGGAGTTCTAAACCTTGTGAACGTCAATAATCCAAGACAATGCGCCCGTAGCCCAGTTGGATAGAGCGTTTGGCTACGAACCAAAAGGTCGGGGGTTCGAATCCCTCCGGGCGCGTTTTCTTGTTTTTTTTTGAATTATATATTTTTTAGAGACCCGGAGGGATTCTTTTAATCCCTATACGGCACGCAGAAACTGCGTTTCTGACTTAGCCTGCCTCTATTTGAAACTTGACATTTAGTCAACTTTCAAACAGAGTTCTTGGGTGCGTTTTCTATTTTTTTGAATTATATATTTTTTAGAGACCCGGAGGGATTCTTTTAATCCCTATACGGCACGCA
>CALURG010000006.1 GCA_944323115.1 Candidatus Gastranaerophilales bacterium | reverse complement strand
AATATATTCACAATAAGCCGGATATAAATATATGTTTGTAAAAAACATAAAATACAATCTACCTGACAAAGAAGGTTTTTTTGTAGAATCTGGAGGCGCTTTTGTACCGGAAAATTTTAAAAAAGTTTTGAAACGTTTAGATGATGAATTTGAAAAAGCAAAAAATGATGAAAAATTTTTAAATGAGGTATACAACCTGCTCAAAGATTATTCCGGCAGACCAACTCCTTTATATTTTGCTAAAAATTTAACTAATCATTACGGAAAAGGAAAAATATATCTCAAAAGAGAAGACTTGAACCATACCGGTGCTCACAAAATTAACAATGTAATCGGACAAACACTTCTTGCAAAAAGGATGGGAGCAAAAAAAATTATTGCAGAGACAGGTGCAGGTCAGCATGGTGTAGCTTCTGCCACTGCGGCCACATTGCTTGGTATGGAATGCGATGTCTTTATGGGTGAAAAAGATATAATAAGACAACACCTGAATGTTGAACGAATGAAATTGCTTGGGGCAAAAGTTCATTCTGTAGATACAGGGACAAAAACATTGTCAGATGCTTGTGATGCGGCAATTGACTATTGGCTGCGTCATAGTGATGAAGTATTCTATGTGCTCGGCTCTGCTGTCGGACCGCATCCTTATCCCAAAATGGTTAGATTTTTTCAATCAATAATAGGAAATGAAATAAAACATCAGTGTCTGGAAAAAGAAAACAAATTGCCGGACTATATCCTGGCTTGTATAGGAGGAGGAAGCAACGCTATAGGTGCTTTTTATGCATTTCTTGACAATCCGGAAGTAAAACTTATCGGACTTGAAGCAGCAGGCGAGGGTGTTGAAACAGGCAAAACTGCGGCAAGCCTGGCAAAAGGTAAGAAAATGATTTTACACGGTAAAAGACAGTACGTGCTTTGTGATGAAAAAGGAAATGTAAAAGAGTCATACTCAATATCAGCAGGTCTTGATTATCCGGGCTGCGGTCCTGAACATTGCTATTTGCATGACATGGGACTTGCGACGTATGAACCTGTTACAGACAATGAAGCAGTCCAAGCGTTTGCCAGATTGTCAAGATTGGAAGGTATTATTCCTGCAATCGAATCGGCACATGCGGTAGCTTATCTTGAAAAGCTTATGCCCAAAACGAAACCGGAAGATATAGTCGTTGTAAATTTGTCAGGCAGAGGTGATAAGGACACAGAAAGACTTTTACAACTACTTGTATAATTTTAATTTTATAAAAAAAGAGACCTGTATATTTAACAGGTCTCTTTTTTATTATGATTTATTTAAGAATTAATCATCCAAAGCATCTACACCTGGAAGAATTTTTCCTTCAATAAATTCAAGTGAAGCACCGCCACCTGTGGAAACGTGGGTAAAATCTTCAGCATTGCAGAATTTTTTAGCGGCAGAAACTGAATCGCCACCACCTATTACAGAAACAGCACCATTTTTGGTAGCTTCAACAATAGCTTTCAAAACTGCTTTTGTTCCTTCTGCAAATTTAGGATTTTCGAATGCACCTACAGGGCCGTTCATCAAAATGGTTTTTGAATTTTTGATTACTTCAGCAAATGCTTTTTGTGTTTCAGGGCCTGCATCTACGCCTTCAAAACCGTCAGGTATTTCATCAACTTTAACTATCTTATTTGTACCGTTGCCTGAAAAATCGTCAGTAACAAGTACATCTGTAGCCATAACAAGTTTTACACCTTTGTCTGCTGCTTTCTTTTCAATTGCTTTTGCAACATCCAATTGGTCATCTTCACAGATAGAATTACCGATTTTACCGCCGTTGGCTTTTACGAAAGTATAAGCCATACCGCCGCCTATTATCATATTGTCAACTTTGTCGATTAAGTTTTCTAAAACACCGATTTTAGAAGACACCTTTGCACCGCCAACAACAGCTGTGAAAGGTCTTACAGGGTTATCAAGAGCTTGAGAAAGACATCTCAATTCTTTTTCCATCAACAAGCCTGATACTGCGGGTTTAAGAACTTTAGCCAACTTTGCAGTTGAAGTATGATTTCTGTGTGCAGCACCAAACGCATCATTTACATAAAAATCACCGAGTTTTGCCAGTTCATTTGCAAATGTCATATCGTCATCTTTTGCTTCTTCAGCTTTATAGAATCTGATATTTTCAAGTAACGCAACTTGACCATCTTTCAAGGCTTCGAGTTCTTTATCTGCACCTTGACCTACAGGAGATTTTACAAACAAAACATCTTCACCGAGAAGTTTTGACAAATATTTTGCAACAGGTTCAAGAGAAAATTCTTCAACTTTCCATTCACCTTTCGGTCTGCCAAGATGTGCCATAAGAATAATTTTTGCACCTTTGTCTTTCAAAAATTGAACAGTCGGCAATATAGCTCTGATTCTTGTATCATCAGTAACATTTTTGTTTTCGTCCATAGGAACATTTACGTCTACACGAACGAGAGCTCTTTTTCCTTTAATATCACCTAAATCGTGAACAGATTTCTTCATAATACACCTCTCTTTTTTATCATCCGTACAATTTTATTTTCTTAAAAACAAAAGAAATAGTAAAGTAGAAACAATTTTAGTTATATTTTTAAAGCAAAAAGGCTCTTGAAAGAAGAGCCTTTTTTACAAAATTAAATATTTAAAAGTTATGCAATAACTTCTGATTCTTTTTTCTCGCTTTTAACTGATTCAACAATAGCAGTTGCCGCAGCAATCATTTCTATTTCAGAACCCAGTTTGTTGATACAAGAACCTACGCCAACAGCAGATGCACCTGCCGCAAGAGCCATCGGAACAGTTGTAGAAGTCAAACCTGAAGCTGTCATAACAGGAATTTCCACATTTCTTGAAAGTTCAATTGTGTTTGCAATCGAAACTTGTGCAGTTTCTAACAGTCCTCTTGCTCCGTTAGATTGAGCAGTCACTGTAGCTGCACCTTCTGTTTGAATCAAATCAATATTAAGTGCTTCCAATTCTTTTGCAAGTGCTATCTGATCAGCGATGTCAATATGTCCCGGTACAGTAACGCAAACAAAAATATCAGAACCTTGAATTAAATCAAGAGTTTCTTTTACGATGTCAAAAATTTCCATTGCGGACATTCTCATACCTTTTTTGTATAAAGCATCAAAGTTTCCGATTTCAATAGCATCAGCACCTGCTTTTACAGCCATTGCCAAATCTTCCGGAACAATAGAAGAAACAAAAACAGGTAAAGATGTAGTTTCTTTAGCCATTTTAATAATCTCTTCTTTTGCAGAAACATCTACTGCACTTGCACCCGCTCTGTCAGCAGCAATAACAACACTTTTTACTCTATCAATGTCAAAATTGTCAATACCTGCAATAATTTTTACCGCTTTTCTTGCTTTTAAATCATTTTTGAATGAATCTATTCTTTTCATCTTAAACCTTTCTTATTTATTCTTCGCTGTTATCTTTTGTATTTATACCATCAAATGTAGTTTGTTGTACAGAGTTGTCTATAGATTGAATGCTGTCTGTAGGAAGATTACAATTAGTCGTTCCGTCATTTTCTTCATCAGAATCAGGATCTACAATCTTGTTAATTGTACAAACCATATCACCGTCAGACAGATTTTGGATTTTTACACCCGTAGCCGGTCTGCCCTGACGTGAAATGCAGTCAGCTTTAATTCTGGAGACAACACCGTTTTGCGTTACTACCATAATTTCATCTTTGTCTTCAACAATCGTCAATGCAACCAGTCTGGAAGTCGATGATTTAAATTTCGTTGCAATCAAACCGATACCGCCTCTGTTCTGCGGTCGGAATTCAGAAAGTTTTGAACGTTTACCAAATCCGTCAGAAGTTACAACAAGCAAATCAGCATCGTAATCACGAGGAACAATATCACATCCGATAAGTTTGTCACCGCTTCTGAGTTTCATAGAGTTTACACCTCTTGCACTTCTTCCGAGAGGTCTTAAGTCGTTTATCGGGAATCTGATAGCCATACCGCATGAAGTGCCGATTATAACCTCATCATTGTCTTTTGCTTGTTTTACCCAGCAGAGTGTATCGCCTTCTTCAAGACCTATAGCAATTATGCCGCTTTTTCTGATATTTTCGAAGTTATCCAGAGATATTCTCTTGATATAGCCTTTTTGGGTAAGCATAATAAGGTTTGATGCGGATTTGAAATCGCTGACCGGAACAACTGCCGTGATTTGTTCATCCTGCTCAAGCGGCAAAACATTGATAATCGGCAAACCTTTTGCCTGACGTCCGCCTTCAGGGAATTCGTATACATTCAAGCTGTATACAGTACCTTTTGAACTGAAGAACAGGACTTTGTCATGCATCATTGCAGTAAAGAACTGTTCGACATCGTCGTCCTCTTTTGTCTTTATACCGCCTTTGCCTCTTGTCGCACGATTCTGGCGTTCAAAAGTGTCGAGAGCTATTCTTTTCAAATATCCCTGACGAGTGATAAATACAGCCATTGGTACATTCGGAGTCAAATCCTCAATAGTCATCTCATCTGCTTCCGGAACAATTTGCGTTCTTCTGTCATCGCCATATTTTTCTTTGTCTTCAATCAATTCTTCTTTGATAATATTAAGAACTTTTTGTCTGTCTGCAAGGATTGCTTCATATTCAGCAATTTTCTTTTTCAAATCGTCATACTCTGCTTTTATTTTGTCTTGTTCCAATCCAGTCAAACGTCTCAATTGCATTTCAAGAATTGCATTTGCCTGATCAGCATCAAGTCCGAATCTGCTCATCAAACCGACTCTAGCTTCATCAGTAGTTTTAGATTTTTTGATTAATTCAATTACCTCATCGAGGCTGCCAAGAGCAATAATCAAACCTTCCAAGATATGGGCTC
>CALURG010000005.1 GCA_944323115.1 Candidatus Gastranaerophilales bacterium | reverse complement strand
CCCAAACTACAAACAAAATCAGTCCCTGATAAAAAACGGCATCAAAGAAACCGGTGACAGGTATATTACTTATTTTTCTGATGGTACGTACGGAATAATTTATAAAGATAATTTATATTATGAATTTAGCTACAATAATAAAGGGGGCTTAACATCAGTAGGAAAACGATCATCTTTAGTGTGTCCGACTAAGACATATAGGTACGATACAAATCAAAAATTAGACTCTGTTACACTGTATTTAACATTAGAAGATGTATATGTTTTTGATCCTGATGGAAAATTTGTTGCTCATTGGATTGGCGATAAATGTTATGATATTAATAACCAGTTAATACTTGAAAGTTATTAAAATACAATTACGATTAAACAGGTAAGGCATTAACTAATTAATGCCTTTTTTAATTGTGAAAAGGAGATAAAATGCCAGAAAAGCATAAATATATTTCAGGTCTCTCATCCTCAGAGACCGTAGAAGACATGAAAAAAAACTACAAAAAAATATATGACGAACTGCAAAAAATGCAGGATGCTTATCAAAAAAGCTTTGATTCGATTGTTGAAATCAATAAAAAATACACAGAAAAACTTACAAACACAAACCCCTATCAACAGGTTTTGGACAAAATGAAGGAGGAGCAAGCTGCTCTTTCTGCCGATGTCGACTATTACAGAAACGCAAAACAAAAAAGACTCGAAATTGACAAGTGGTATGCACAAGAATACGAAAAAATAAACAAAGACAAAAACCTCTCCTCCCAGCAAAAATCGTCGCTTTACACATCACTTGACACATTGTATGATGAGAGGTCTCTAAAAGCCAACGAAGACGTTTGGGTTGAAAGAGGAGAAAAAATCGGAGATATAGTCGGTGACGGGCTGAAAGATATTCTCACGGAATTTGACAATTTTGACGGAACTATGCGAGACATGTCTTCACGGCTTATGGATTTTCTTATACAAGAGTCTATGCAGGCACTGCTTGCACAGGTGTCAAATTTGAAAGTCTTGCAGGGTATTGCAGCCGGGCTCAATGTTGGTGCTCAAAAAGGCGGATTTATCGGTGCCGCATCAGGACTTTTGAAAGGTGTTGGAAAATTCTTTGGTCTCAAGTTTCACTCAGGCGGCGTTGTCCCTGTCGGTGCAAATGCTGAACTGCCCGGTACAAAAGAGCAGCTGGCACTTTTGAAAGGCGGTGAAAGAGTCTTGAGTCCTGCTGAAAGCACCGGTTATGAAGGAGAAGACAAGTCTCCCGTTGTTTTCAACAATTTCAACATAAAAGCTTGGGATTCTAAAGATGTTCAAAAATATCTGCTGGAAAACAAGCAGCTCTTGAATTCTATAACCTATGAAGGTATAAAAAATAACAATTCTCATTTGAGAAACATTGTACAAAACGCATAAGCCGCTGCATTCAGGCAGCGGCTTTTATTAAGCAAAGAAAGGTTTTTTATGGAATACCCCGTTTTTGATATACCTTATCAGGAAGCTTATACGACTTCTATCGAATTTAACACACAAATAAACGAAAAAATGAAAGGACACGAGCAGAGATATCCTGTCTGGACTTATCCAAAAAGAATATTTACTCTGAAATTTGACAAAAACCCTGCGGGCCGCAAAGCACTTGAAGATTTCTTTGTGTCAGTGATGGGACGTGCCGGTCAATTCAAGTTTGTGTGGGATGTAGAAAAAGGCGGTAATGGAAAATCGTATATTTGTCAATTTGAATCTGACAATCTGCAACAAAATTTGAAAAATTTCGGATTTTCAGAAACGGAAGTAAAGTTCAGCTGTATAGATGATTCACCCGTCGAGCAGGTGGAGGAGCTTGATTTCTATTATCAGGCAGAGTGTGAACAAACAACGGAATTTTACACTGTTGTGGATGAAATATTTTCTGCAAGAAAAGAGACAAAGGCATACTGGGATGTCCCCAAAAAAAGCTGGAAGCTCAAATTTGACAAAAACGCCGCTGTAAGAAAACAACTGGAAGAATTTTTTATTGCCAAAAGAGGCCGTTTCCGTTCTTTCCAATGGAAGTGGAAAAAAGAATACGGCGGAGACGACAAAATATACACTGTCAGATTTGACAAAGATTTGTTGGATGTAAATGTAAATACTTACGGTTTTGGCGAGCTTGAAATGACAATAAAAGAAGTTTTTCCGAACCAAAATCCCTTGAGTGAAGTTGAAAAAGATGAAATTATTCCCCGAAAACTTCTCAGAATAGAGCTGGAAGGCGGGTCTATATATATTCTTGACAACGAAACAATGACATCGTTGAGTTATAACGGTGAGGAGTATCTTGGTGCACCTTTGTCATTTGGCGAAATAAAAAAAGATGACACATCAAGTGTATCAAAATTGAATATTGAGCTTTCAAATGTCGGGTTGTCAGTCTCCGGCATTATCGGCCAAAGAGGTGATGTCATTACCAGAGCTCCTGCGGTTTTGACGCTTGTATTTTTGAATGTCAACACAAATACCCTTATACCAAATTTTAATCAAGTACTTTTTGCCGGAACATGCAACAATTTGAAGCTTGATTATGAACATGCCTCTATGGATATTGAAACATCTCTTGGCGGATATGAAATACAGGCTCCTGTCATGAAATATCGTACAACTTGCCAGGTCAGAAGATTTAAAGATTGCAGGTGCGGTTACACAGGTGAAGAAACCAATTGCGACAGGACTTTTGAACGCTGTAAAGAATTGGAAAACACGGAAAATTTCAGAGGATTTCCTCAAATGTATAATCAACTCGTTATCAGAGTGTAGTTTTATTCTATATTTGAAGTTTTCTTTCAAAAACCGGCGTAGCCGGCCGGATTTGCCAATCCGGCATTAACTCTATTACAAAAAAGAAAATGAGGTAAAAATGATTACAAATTTTGATATCCAATACATCAGAAATGATGCAGATACTATCACAAGACTTTCGGAATATTCCGAATACAAAGATCTTTATGAAGGTGATTTTAACAAAGCTTTTAGTTCTACGGTTATGAAAATCAGAAAGAGATATCCTCTCGATGACACTATTTCTCAATCTCTTATAAACATAAACCTTTTCTGGGCTCTTACGGAGTTTTTCAAAGGGTTTTTGACAAATCAGGGAATCTCTGTGAATGTAGATGATAAAAGGCAGACTGTTTGGGATGAAATTTCTGATAACAACAATTTTATTTCTGTTTTAAAAGAGGTTTACATTGACAATTCCCGTTTTGGAAACGGTATTTTTAAAATTGCGTTTATAGATAACGAAGTGAAAATATTTTCTGTATGTCCTGATTGCTGGATTCCTGTGTTTAATCAGGGAAATTTGAATGACATAGCAGGCCATATACTGGTGTTTCCGCTTGAAATAATTGAAAATGGTGTAAAAAAGCAGTTCAAAAAGATTGAAAAACATCATAAAGGCTACATAGAAAATGAAATTTGGACTTGTGTCAACGGAGAGATAGGCCGTCAGCTTCAGCCGGAAGAAATGAGTCTTTTTAATGTGGAGGAAATTGAGGATTATTCTCAAATATGGGATGATTTTCTTGTTTTCCCGGTAAAAAATACTACAGAAAGTGATTCATATTTTGGTGAAAGCGATTACAAACGCTGCAAGTCTATCGTTGAAGAGATTATGCTGACAATAAGCCAAAATTCAAAAATTATCAACAGGCATGCAAATCCAAAACTTTCGGGAAGTGAACAAAATCTTGAATATGATCCTGTGACAAACGAGCGTATTTTTCCGAATACTGATTTTATAAAAATAGGCACGGATGGTGTAAAACCGGAATATATTACTGCAAATTTGCAGGCTGACGCTATTCAACGGCATGTAGACACTTTGATGAATTTCTTTTATATCCTCACAAAAACACCTCCTCAAGCCTATGGTCTGAATATTGCGGGAAATATGTCGGGTGAGAGTCTGCGTAAGATTTTTCTGGCTGCACTCGCAAAAGTTGATGACATAAAACAGGTTTCTTTTACTTCCGCAATTCAGGATGTTGTCAAATGTGCTATGGCTTTTAATTCAACACCCGTAAAAAATGTAAATGTCGCTTGGGGTGAGCCGATTCCTGCGGATTATTCCGAGCTTGTAACAACGGAAAACAGCAGAGTTTCTGCCGGTACACAAAGCAAGCTTACCACTATCATGACGCTTGATAATGTATCGGAAGAAGATGCAAAAGCTGAGTTAGACAGGATTAAGGAGGAAAACTCTTTGGAGCAACAGCAGGAAAAATCAAAAAAACAAGCATCTGTAGATGAGAAGCCGAATAATATAAAAAATACAAACGAAGATGAACAAAAAAATAATTTATCCAAAGATAATACTAATTCGCACGATGACCTGCAAAATCTACAGAAAATATAAATATGTTGAATGCATGTCGGTTTAAACAAGTTTGCCGGGTAGGTTACTTGTCAGTTCTTTTTAAATACTGTATCATTTAGAACATGAGAAGGTTTTTGTTCATATTTTTTATTTTGTGCTTTTTTGCAAATTGTTCTTTTGCTTCAGAAAAAGTATTTGTCCACCCTATAGACAGACAGGAAAGCGAATGCAAAGCAAAAGCGGCAGATATTACAGCCTGGTCAAAGTGTACTTATACGGCACAAAGAGCTTGGAACAACGAGGTAGAAAAATATTATTCTCTTCTGTACAAAAAGCTGTCAGGTGATGCAAAAACAAATTTGTTTGAGAATCAAAAATACTGGACAATGTACAAAAACTATGAAATAAAATTATTAAATTCTTTACAGGATAAAGATAATGAAACAAAAGAAAAACTTATTTACAGAACAGAGCAAAAACGTGATTTAATTAAAAATAGAGCAGAATCCCTTCGCATGTACTATATTCAGACTTTCCCCGATGATGACAAAGAAAAAATTCAAGTTAATAGCGAATATAACCCTGATAATATTATTATGCACTATTTACGCTACATCGGCTTTTGATTTTAAAAAGCAGGATAGTGATGTTTTGTATTCTTTTTATTACAAAGATGTAAAAAACTCGGATGAAGCATCTGTTTTGTTTTGGTACTGGCTTTTAAACCAGACAAGGTTTACTCCAAAAATAGCTGCTTTGCATAATATATATCAGCAGGACACAGCCGCAGTGTTTTATGACCTTGATGATGATAAAACGAGAGAAATACTCGGAACTCACTATTCAACCGCAATTTCCGGCATGGGGGATTGTCTTTTGTATATTTTAAAATTCGATAAAGACAAAAAATCAAAGTATAGACTAATATCTGACGATTTGTATTTTGATATCAATTATAAAATTGAAATACTGTCAGAAGAAAACAACGGCTACAAAAAAATTCGGGTTTTTTCAAAAACACAGAATGCAGACAGAATTTTTTCATACGACAAAAAAAAGAATATGTATGTTGAAAAAAAATAAAATTTTATAAACGGAAAATACATTAAACAATTTTTCTAAAAATGTTGTAAAATAATTTGGACTCACAGACGAAATATCGTCTGTTTTTAATCCAGCTATTTTACGGCACTTATGATAGTTTAGTGCCGTTTTGTTTATGAAATTGTAGTTTAGGTGTGTAAAAACCTCCTGTGGTGTTTGTTTTTAACCGTCGT
>CALURG010000004.1 GCA_944323115.1 Candidatus Gastranaerophilales bacterium | reverse complement strand
CCCGTATTTATGTATTCTTTTGTCAATTTATTTGTGCCGGTGGTAGCCGCTCCCCCCCTCTCCTCGAAATACCATTTAGTCATTTCTCGTCGGCAGAGAGCCACTCACCCGGATTTATGTATTCATTTGTCAATTTATTTGTGTCGGTGGTAGCCGCTATCTACCTCTCCTCGAAATGACATTTAGTCATTTCTCGTCGGCAGAGAGCCACACATTACGGTTAACATAATGGTTGAGACAAGTTTATTATACACCAATAAAAAATTTTCTTGCAAATATAAAACTAAATTCCTGTTTCAAAACGACACAATGCAAAATTAAAATATTTTTGCAAAAGAAATAAAATAATCGTTGATTACATTTACGATAATAGGCATTATCCACAATAGGATTGCCGCACCGAGAACGGGTTTAAAAAGGAAACTGAGTTGAAAAACGTTGACCTGCGGTGCTGTTTTTGAAATTATACCCAGAATCAAATCCTGACCCAACGTTGCAAGCAAAATAGGAGAAGCTATCTGTAATCCTACATACAAAACATTTGAAGTTAGGGTTATCAGATATTCTTTATTTATAAGCTGATCTATAGGGATAGAGCTTGCGTATACCGGAAAAATTTCAAAACTTCTGTGAAGAGCATTTATAAGCCAGTATACTCCGCCTACATGTATAAATAAAATTACGGCAAGGAGCCCGAAAAAGTTTCCCAGAATAGATACCTGTGCACCGACTGTAGGGTCAAGAACCATAGCGGAAGACAACCCCATCTGCATGTTTATCATATCTCCGGCCGCTGATATAGCTTGAACGATGCAGTTTGCGATAAAGCCTATCATCATGCCGCCGGCCGTGTTTAAAATCAACCCGAGAATCAGTGATGCACCTTTTGGTGCAGGCCCTGTTTCTACTGTCATCATCAAAATAATTGTCACAATTAGAGAGAAAGAAAGTTTTATCATGCCCGGTATTTCTTTCCTGTTCAAAACAGGTGCAAACCTGACAAACCCCAAAATTCTTGCAAAAATAAGCAAACCTGCACCGAGTGCGGCATTTATTTCCGGAAAGTATTTTGGAAAAGTCTGTAGTATTGTGTCAATCATGTTTTTATTGCTTATCTTCTATTAAATCGAGTTTTATCAGGTTTTGGCTTTCATCAGCCCTGTTGTCAATCAAAAGTTTTAAGGTTAGTTCTTTATTTTTTTGTTTAAAAGTTATATATGCAATTCCTTCCTGTTTTGTTGTAAAAAGTATTGAAGAGTCTGATTCATCTATGTTTGTAACGGATTCTGCCGTGACTATTTCGGGATTTGTATTTTTAATATTTACTGCTCTTGCCGTCGTCTGCAATATATAGGATGTTTTTGTATGAAGATTTAAAACATTGTTGTTTTCTGACGCCAATACCTGAATATTTGACAGGAATAAAACAATTAATGTTAATAAAAATTTTTTCATATGCTAATATCCTATTATTGTTATCTGTTCATTATTGCATTTCGTTCAATCAAATTAGGAGACGGATTCGGCATTCTGTCAGACGGATAGTGTTTGATTTTTGAATTGTAATCAATGAAAGGAATTTTGCCCGGATTTCTCATTATGTCACCAATTTCCTGTTTATCAAATCTTCCCGCACCGTTTTTGAATTCTTCGTTAAAAGGCCGGGTGTATTTGTGGTAATTTGAAGACAGAACATAGCTTTCAGAAGCTGGTATCTGGTTAAATGCCATTGCATAACCTTCCAAAAGGAGGTTCGTAAGGAGTTTTATGTATCCGACACCCATAATCATCAAAACCAGAAATACCGCAAGAATTTTTGGTGCGGCAGCAATTGTTTGTTCCTGAACCTGAGTAACTGCCTGGAGTATACCCACGACAAGACCCACACCGGCGGCTACAAGCACGCAGGGCATGGATATCATAAGCATCACTATCAAGCCTTTTCCCATATATTCAAGTAGTATTTCCATTTTTGATTTGCCCTTTTTCTAATTAAAACTCGTGACAAGTCCGTGAACTATCATACTCCAGCCGTCTACCGCAATGAATATAAGAAGTTTAAACGGAAGCGAAATAATTGTTGGTGACAGCATGAACATACCAAGTGCCAAAAGCACGTTTGCTACTATCAAATCCAAAACTATGAATGGTACATAGATAACAAAGCCTATTTCAAAAGCTGTTTTTAATTCGCTTAGTATATAAGCCGGTGCAACCTGCCAGAGAGTGATGTCCTCAGGTGATTTTGGTTTTGGAGCACCGGAAAGCTGTATAAAAAAGGTCATATCCTGCTGGCGTGTTTGTTTCATCATAAATTCTTTAAGAGGTTTCGAACCCTCTGTCATTGCAGCAACTATGTCTCCGTTTTTTTGGTAAGGTACAGAACCCATTTCCCACATTTTTGAAAAAACGGGACTCATTGTATAAATGGTTAATATCAATGAAAGACCTATCAAAACTATTCCCGGAGGAACCTGTTGTGTACCGAGTGCCTGTTTGAGCATGGAAAACACTATTGTGTATCTCAAAAAACTTGTCATGCATGTGAAGAAAAACGGCAGCATGGAAAACACTGTCATCACCATCAGCATTTGCAATACAGGATTTAAATCTCTTAATACACTATCCATTTTTTATGTCCTTTTTATTGGTTTTCATTCATTACCGGCGTTGAAAGCTTACGAAGCATTTCTTTCATAACCGGCGGTTTTTCTTTTTTTGCGTTTATTGCGGCCATAATTTCGGTATAGTCAACGCCTTTTGATTCTTGTACAGACATTTCTTGCCGGAATGTCTGCTCATTTATATTTTTTACCGGCTGAATATTTTGTATCTGCTCATTTTCGTTTAGTTTTGCGAGGAATGATGTTCTTTCCGCGTCTGCCGCAATCAAGAATTTTTCATTGCCTGCTTTTATTACGTACAATGTTTTTCTTTGAGAGAGATTCAGTGCATTTTCGACGGTCAGATTGTTGTTTTTTCCTGCAAATTTGTTGTTTAACATGGTTTTTTTGTAAACAAGCAGGCATACAAACAGCAATCCTACCATTGCCATTGAATAAACTAAAAAATTTATCAAATATACACCCATGTTCCTGCCTTTTTATATGTCGTCTTCGTCTACGTCAAAATCACTGTAATCAAAATCTTCTTCTTTTATGCCGTCACTTTCGGCTACAGGCATGTTTTCAAATTTTTCTTCAATTTGGTTGTGAGAATCATCTTCAAGAGCCTGTTCTATTTGTTGTTCGCTTTGTGTGTCTTCAACATACCGTGATGCTTGATTTTTTTCTTCCGTAAAGATTTGATTGATTTTGACACCATACCTATCATTTATAATGACCAATTCTCCGGAGGCAACAATTTTGTCTTCAACCTTCAAATCAATCCGGTTGTCATAGACAGAACCGATGTCTACAACAAGACCTTCCGAGATTTGTTTCAATTCTCCGAGTGTCAGTTTTACTTTTTCAAATTCAGCACCTATTTCTACCTGAATTGTGTCCCACATATTGTAGATATCATTACCCATATATTTGTCTCCTTTGGGATTTGTTCCTTCTTCATCAATTTCATAATCAATCATAATTGCAGGATTTGGCGTTACTCTCACTTCTTTTTTATGATTGTCATATTCAAGAATCATTTTTGTGCTTTTGCTGTGTTCCAAAAGCACAATGTCATCTTTTTCAAGATTTTTTAAATCATTAAGCCTGATTTTTGTATATCCGACTTTTAGATTTACATCAGCCGTTGTTTTCAAAAAATCATCTATGCTGAATACATCGCTTTGAAGTTCAATTGTTTTGGGGGCTATTGCGGCAATAGGGATTTTTATTACCATTTTTCCGTAAGAAGTTTCGCTGCAATTTATAAAAAAGGTAAGGTTGCATTCGTCATAGCTTATGTCATTTTTGGGAAGTTCATTTTCCTGTTTCAGCAGCATGGAGAAATTTTTGTATAAAAAATTGTTAAATCCGGTCAGAATTTTTGCTTCCAGTTCGGATATCTTTTCCAGGCTGAATTTTTTACCGTTGGGGCCTAATATATTTTCCAGCAGATTTTTAACAAGGTCTTTGGACAACCTTACAAAAACTGAAAGCTCTTTGTTCAAGCGGATTTTTGTCACAAAAAATTCATCATTTTGTGCCAAAAAATTTGTATTTTCACTTATGGAAATTAATTTTACTTCCGTATTTTGTTCCCAAAAATCATTGAAAGATTCCGAAACAATTTTCTGGAAATTATCACTGAACCAGTTGTATGTATAGTGCAACTGACTTGAAAATTCTGATATATCTATTTTGTTCTCATCCCTTGTCAACAAAGTTTTTCCCCTAATCGACAGAGAAAGCTTTTTTAAACCTCTGCAACTTCCCCTAGAGTAATCTTAATCTTTGTTGTGAATAGCCACATCATTTATTCGTTGTATTTTAGTTTTGCCGAATAATTTATTGTAATAGATACCAAAATATCTTTGTGCTATTTTAGAATCAGATGTGAACAAAGAGAGGTTAGGAATGGAAAATACAAAAAGTATTAATTTCAGCGAATTGCCGACAACATATGACGCAAAGGCTACAGAAGAGAGAATTTACAAATTTTGGGAAGATAACGAATGTTTTAAAGCGGACGCAAAATCTCCCAAAAAGCCGTTTTCTATAGTCATTCCACCTCCGAATGTCACAGGCGTTCTTCATATGGGCCACGCAATTGACGAAACTCTCCAGGATATTCTGGTTCGTTATCACAGAATGTCCGGCTTTGAAACACTCTGGGTACCGGGCACCGACCACGCAGGTATTGCAACCCAGAACGTTGTGGAAAAACAACTTAGAGCCGAAGGTACAAACCGCCACGAACTCGGCAGAGAAAAGTTTCTTGCACGCACATGGAATTGGGCAAATGAACACAAAAGTGCAATCCTTGACCAGTGCAAACGTCTTGGTGCTTCTTTTGACAGAACAAGAGAGAGATTTACACTCGACAAAGGCTGTTCTGATGCCGTAAAAGAAGTTTTTGTAAGATTGTACGAAAAAGGTTTAATTTACAAAGGTTCTTATATTGTAAACTGGTGTCCTCGCTGTCAATCAGCAATTTCGGATGTTGAAACCGAATACGAAACAGAAGCAAGCCACCTTTGGGAAATCAGTTATTCTCTAAAAGATGAACCCGGAGCTATTGTAATTGCCACAACAAGACCGGAAACAATGTTCGGCGATGCGGCAATTGCCGTTAATCCTACAGACTACAAGTACAAAGACTTAATTGGCAAGACAGTTGTTATTCCTCTTACAGGCAGAGAAATTCCTATCATTGCCGATGAATATGTTGACAAAAAATTCGGAACAGGTGCACTAAAAATTACACCCGCACACGACCCGAACGACTACGAAATTGCAAAACGCCACAACCTTAAACCAATCTGGGTTATTGACGGAGAAGGCAAGATGAAAGCCTGTGCAGAAGTTCCCGAAGAACTTCATGGATTGGACAGAGATGAAGCACGTAAAAAAACTGTTGACATGCTCCGCTATCACAATGATTTGGTTAAAATTACAGATCTTGAACACAATGTCGGTAAATGCCAGAGATGTCATACAACTATTGAACCTCTGCTTTCAGAACAGTGGTTTGTAAAAATGAAACCGCTGGCAGAAGCAGCAATCAGAGCCGTAAAAACAGGTGAAATAAAATTTATCCCCGAAAAATGGGAAAAGAATTATCTCGGCTGGATGGAGAATATTCGTGACTGGTGTATCTCACGCCAACTATGGTGGGGGCACCAAATTCCGGCATATTACAACAACAAAACAGGTGAAATGGTAGTGGCAAAAGAAAACCCCGATCCTGAAAATTATACTCAAGAAACCGATGTTCTTGATACATGGTTTTCATCAGGCTTGTGGCCGTTTTCTACAATGGGCTGGCCAAATACCGAAGCTGAAGATTTCAAAAAATTCTATCCGACCTCAGTTCTTGTTACGGGTTTTGACATAATTTTCTTCTGGGTAGCAAGAATGATTACTATGGGCTACGAATTTACCGGCAAAGCACCTTTTTCAACGGTTTATATACACGGTTTAATCCGTGACGAAAAAGGACAAAAAATGTCCAAATCAAAAGGAAATACTGTTGATCCCGTAGGCGTAATCGATAAATACGGCTGTGATGCACTGAGATTTACAATGACTTCAATGTGCACATACGGCGGTCAGGATATCAAAGTCAGTGAAGACAAATTTGAATACGGCAGAAACTTTGCAAACAAAATCTGGAATGCTTCAAGATTTGTGCTCATGAACCTTGAGGGCGTTGACAACAAAGCAATTTATATGGATAACCTTACAATTGCTGACAGATGGATTTTGCACAGATTGAATGCAACAGCAAAACTCGTCAATGAAAATATTGAATCATACAGAATTGGCGAAACGGCTCATGTTTTGTATGACTTTTTCTGGAATGAATACTGCGACTGGTATGTGGAAATAGCAAAAATTCAATTGCAGGATACTTCTCAAAAAGCAAACACTCAAAGAGTACTAAGATATGTTCTTGATATGTCGTTGAGAATGCTTCATCCTATTATGCCGCACATTACAGAGGCTATATGGCAGCTTATTCCGCAGGAAAAAGAAGCAAT
>CALURG010000003.1 GCA_944323115.1 Candidatus Gastranaerophilales bacterium | reverse complement strand
GAACGAGAACTATCAACGTTCATACTCACAGATTATGGACGCAGATATGGCAGAGGAAAGTGCAAACATGGTTAAATATCAGGTTCTGCAGCAAACTTCAGCAGCAATGCTTTCACAGGCAAACCAGATTCCTTCAATCGCTATTCAGCTTTTGAACCAGTAGGAAATTTAGCCTAATCACAACAATATCCCCCAACCTATCAAATTACGTATAAAAGACTCAATGTCTCTCTAGCGTCGATTGCTCCTGCAATCGACGCCTCTCTTATTATATATGTTTAATATTTAAAGGCATTGGGTATTAACTATATATGGAAAAGATATGGTTAAAAATTAAAGAAATTGCAAAAATGACAGCTTTTATTATTCGTAAGGGGCTGTCTACAATGTTCGCTACGTATTAATCAGGAATTTATTCAAAAAATTCTTGAGTATTACAGTTCAAAACAAAACACGATTGATAAATTGTGTCTGGTTTTATTGTGCTTTTTTATTTTAATAAAGTTTGTGTATGATATCTGTGCTCAAACTTGTTAACTTGCGAAACTCAATAGGTTGTTTCCTCATATGTTTCCTCAAAAGGTTTCCTCAAAAAATTTCATATTTTGGTAATATTAATTAAAGAAAAAATAATATAAAATAACAAACCCTTTGCCGCCAAACTTTCTGGCAAAGGGTAAGTGATATTTTTGATTTTTGCAAAGATTATTTGTGAGCACCTGTCAATTCTTTGACAAAATTTGGCAGTGCAAATCTGGCAAGGTGATATTCTTTGTTGTATATTTTGCACTGTTTTGAAATTTTTTCTGCTCTTTTTTCATCAATAAAAGAAAGAGGTTTTACTGTTTTGGAACAGAAACACCAGCTCCAATATCCTCCGGGATAAGAAGGAATCGGACCTGTGAAAGTATCAACAACAGGGAACACTTTTCTTAAAAGCGGATACATTTTTTTCATTTCGGCCTGGTTAATGAAAGGCGATTCTGATTGAGCGGACATAATGCCGCCTTCTTTAAGGGCTTCTTTTACGTTTGTATAAAATTCTTCCGTAAACAAACCTTCGCCAGGTCCCATCGGGTCTGTAGAGTCAATAAGAATAATGTCATATTGAGCTCTTTTGTCTTTGATAAATTCAATAGCATCTTCAATTCTTACCTCAACTTTCGGGTTATCCAATTCACATCCGATAGTCGGGAGATATTTTTTACAAGCATCCACAACCATTCCATCAATCTCGCATAGCACAACCTTTTTTACTGTGTCATGTTTTAATACTTCTCTGATTGTACCGCCGTCACCTCCGCCTATAACCAGTACAGATTCAGGATTTGGGTGATTTATCATTGGGATATGAGAAATCATTTCATGGTAATAAAATTCATCTCTTTCCGTTGTCATCATCAAACCGTCGAGAGTTAAGACTCTGCCCATTGATTCTGTATCAAAAATATCGACTTTTTGAAATTCAGATTGTCCGCTGAATAAAGTTTCCTTTACGGTCATGCAGCAGCCGAATCCGTCTTTGCTGAGTTCACAATATCTCATATCCAACATTTGAAATTCCCTCTTTTTGCTATTCAGTGTAATGATTATATCACGTAAAAAATCCTGTTAAAAAATTTTGTTAATTTGTTGGTTGTATACATGTATAAAATTTTTTACAGATAAATTAAATCCTTAAAAATGATTGTAAACAATTGTAAACATAGTTGTAGTGCTAACAATGTACATTACAGCCTGATATAATAATTTTGAGATAAAAATTTTTATATAAATTAGCAATTATTTATGAGTTTTGTTTTTAAATACATGTAGTTGTTAAACAGTGAAAGGGTCTTTTGATGTCAGTAAATGTTGCCAAAAATAATATTAGTCATAAAAGAGTAATTGTTACGGATGACGGTAAAAAATATGAAAAACCGGGCTTTTTAAGAACAATGGGTGCTGTAGCAGCAGCCGGTGCGGCCGGTACAGCGGCTCAATATGGTATTCAAGGTCTTTCAAGTATCCCTGCGATGACGGCAATAAAAAATAAAGCAAGTATGCAATCAGATATTTTTAAAACCGCAATAGATGCTGCATTTGAAAAATCAGGCCTGGCACAAAAAGGTGTAAAACTGGTAGATGCAGTAAGTGAAAATTCAAAAATGATAGAGGATACTCTCGAAAAAAATGCACCTAAGTGGATAAAAAAATTTCCGGTAGCTAAAGAAGCTCTGAAAAGACAGTTTTCTATAGTTCGTGAAATGCTTCTTGATGGAAAAAATGCATTTTTTGTACCAAAAGCAAATACTATACTCGTAAATAAAGACAAAATGTCATTTGCTGCTTTTCACGAAATGGGTCATGCAATGAATAAACATTTTGGTGCTGTGAGCAAGTCTCTTCAAAAAATGAGAATACCGTTTATGTTTTTGAGCAGCATTGCAATTTTAACCGCAATGTTTAAACGTAAGAAAGCAGATGGCGAACAGCCAAAAGGATGGTTCGACAAAACAACGACATTTATAAAAAACAATGCGGGCAAACTTGCTGCTTTGGGTATGCTTCCGACAATAGCGGAAGAAGGGCTTGCAAGCATAAAAGCTCACAAACTAGCAAAAGGTGTTTTGACTGCTGACAAGTTGAAAATGATTAACAAATTTAATGCAAAAGCTTGGCTGTCGTATGTCGGAATGGCAGCAGGGTTGGGTGTTGGTGCTTATGTGGTTTCAAAAGTACGTGATGCCATTGCAAAGCCGAAAGAAATTGCTTAAATAGATTTTTAATCAAATAATAAAAAAAGAGACCTGTTTGAGTCAGGTCTCTTTTTTTATTTTGAAAAAAACTTAAGCCATCAATCCGCCAAACTGTTTTGGCTGAATTCTATTTTTGTCGTCTTCGTTTTCACCTTGCTGAGGTTGTGCTTGAGGTTTTTCGTTCATAGCAGTATAGTATTTTGCAAATTCATTTTCCAGTTCTTCCATTTTTGCTTGGATGTCATCTGCACTCATTGATGTTGAACCGAATGCAACATTTGTGGTTGAACCTGTTTCTCCGCCGTTTTCGTTAGCTTGGGACAACTGTGTTTTATATTTTTCGTATTCGTCAAAGATACTTTGTGCTTTGTCTACTGTAGTTTTTTGTTGATTTGCATTCGGGCCTTGTGCTTGAAGACCTTTTGCTTTGATTGATTGTAACATTCCAAATTCAATAGCCATAATTTCACTCTCTTTTCTTAAAACATAAAGGTAATAAACTCTCTTGTATATATAAAGTATATACTTTGTAAAAAATTGCTCAATTTTTATTTTAATATTAAGTAATGTTACATTTTGTTTTTTTAATATTAAGTTATTCATAAAAATACCGTTTATTAATATATAAGAGTTTTGGCAAATTTAACGGAGTTTACAAAATAAGGTTTCCATCATGATAAGACTGGATATTGATTTAAGCTATCTGACAAAAAACTTTGAGATTGGCACTCAACGTTTAAATCAATATGGTTTAAAAAGCATAGATGAAATTATGGAAGCCGAAGCTGCACAAGGAAATCCTCAAGCTGCAAACTTCCAGCAGGATGTCTTGAATGACCCTAAAGAACTTGTAAAACTCTTTAAACTTTCAAATGCAAAAAACAGATATGCCATTTTGTCCAACATGAATTCTCATGATTTGGAATATATGCTCCAATTCTTGACCACTGAAGACTTGCAGATGGGCTTGATGTTTTTTACAAAAGAAAAGATTTTGAATCTTATCTATAAACTTCCGAAAAATAAGATTTGTACTATAGTGTTCCAGGCTTTTTCAATAGAACAATTTTTGAAAATGATTCCGGAAAAAGAGATAAACAAATTTTTTGACTCCGACAAACTCGACAAAAACAAAATCATGGAGTTTATGAAAACCATTCCTGAAGAAAAACTGAACAAAATGGTTGAAAAATTCATGAAAGTTGAATACGGAAAGACTCTTAAAGACGGTGAAGAGCTCAATCTGAGCAAAGAGCAGGTTTTGAAATTTATGGATAATTTACAGCCTGACAAATTTAAAACTGCATTGAAATGTTTTGAACGTGAGGAAAAATCTGCATTGATTTTGGAGTTAACAAAAGAAGATCCGAAACTTTTGACAGAGTTTTCAAAAAATGCTTTGACATTCCCATTAAGGCAGCTGGATAAAAATGAAATTGTAAAAAACATGAACAAGCTTGAGCCTGAAGACCTGATTAAGATGGTTGATGAACTGCCGGATGATTTGTTGTCTGTTGTTGTAACTCAAATAGATCCTATGGTCTTTGCAGAACTTTTGAGCAAGAATTTTCAGGATATTCTTGCAGAAATCGGCATAGGTAATGTTTAAATTTTTGCGGAATAAAAAAAACCGCTTTTTTCAAAGCGGCTTAATAAGTGTTCTTTTCCCCTGTTAAATTAAACTTTTTTATGCTTCAGCAGTTTCTTCAGCAGGAGCAGCTTCTTCAGCCGGTGTTTCTTGTGCAGCTGCTGCTTCAGCTTCAGCCTGAGCTTTAGCTTCTTTTTCTGCTTCCAATTTTGCCTGAGCTTTTTTGGATAATTTCTTTTCTGTTTTTTGTTTGTAAATCAACTTGCCTTCTTCGTCACAGTTGTTTATTAAGTATTGAACTGTTTCGGAAGGTTTTGCTCCTTTTGAAATCCATTCGAGAGCTGTTTCTTTATCCAATTTCATTTCTTTTGTTTTTGGATTGTAGTGACCCAATTCGCATATAGGTCTGCCTTCTCTTTTTTGTGAATCGTTGATTACAACAATTCTATATGTAGGGTTTTTCTTGTAACCCAATCTTTTTAATCTGATTTTAACCATGAGGTTTTCTCTCCTGTTTTATCTTGCTTCCTCGGTGGTCTTCAGCCAAAGACACTTTCTCAAGAGGATTTACCGTGAAGTCTTCTCTACTATCTCTATGTAACCACAAGGATATTGAATAATCAAGCTAAAATGTAACATCATGTAACAATATATACTTTTTATGAATATCGTATATAAAAATTGTTTTTATTTAATAGTAAGTAATATGTTGATTAAACAAAAGTAAAGGTGTGAAATGGGTTTTGCTTTTTCATATGACAATGATTTCAGGCTACAGTTGGTCGAAAAAATTGAAACAAAAGAACTAAAAAATATAGATGAGATAGTTGATATGCTAAAAGAATATTTGACGGATATATCCGATGAGATTTACAATCTCGAACACTTAGACGATTTTTCTGATGAAACGGAAAAAAAACTGGCTGTTTTAATCAGAAAACAGCAATATATTAATATTTTAATTAATATGAATAAAACAGATTTGGCAGAGTTTTTTCATTTTGAAAACGACAATTGTATATTTCCTGATGTGCTCCAATGGTATCAAGGGCCTGAAAGAGATTAACGGTTTTTTTTATTAATTTAAAATAAAAAACGGAAAGCCCAAAGCTTTCCGTTTTTACACTTCCATTATACTTAATCCCGGATACAGTTTCAAAGTATTTATTGGATGGATATAATAATATAATTTAAATTTTAACTTAAATTATATAAAAAATTATAAACCCCACAAAAAATAATTAAATTGCCCGGTTAGGCTATTTAATGCAGAACAAAGTATGTGTTTACAAAATTATAAAAACAAATTTATTTTTTTTATTATGTGGTCTTTGAAATTCCTTGTTATTTTTGTATGATTTTTGAGGAAATATTAAATTAAATTCTACATAAATTATATTACATTTTGATTAGATTTTTGTAGTATCCTACCGGGTAATAATTTATTTGGGTGTGCAGGTAATTAGAGTTGTATTTGATTGTTTGCAAATATCAATTTGTTGTTATAAAAAATATTTTTTGCAATAATTTATTTAATGAATGAAAAAACTTTTACTTTAAATATTGCTCATCTTTATCCCAAATTGCTTAATATATATGGGGATTGGGGTAATGTCCTTACCATAAAAAAACGCTGTGAATGGAGAAATATAGGAGTAAATATCACCTCTGTTGAAATAGGAGATACAATAGACAACAGGATTTATGACATATATTTTCTAGGAGGAGGACAAGACCAGCAGCAGATTGCTGTTTCAAAAGAGTTGCAAAAACACAAAAATGCACTGCAAGATGCCAGTGATGAACATGCTGTGTTTCTCGCAATCTGCGGGGGGTATCAGTTATTGGGAAACTTTTATCAGCCGCACAATGCTGAAAGGCTCAAAGGTATAGGTCTTCTTGATGCGTACACTGTAGCCGGTGAAAAAAGGTTTATCGGCAATGTCACGGCAAAATGTGATTACACAATCCCGCAGACACTTGTTGGTTTTGAAAATCACAGCGGGTTAACTTTTTTACAAGGAGAAACAGAGCCTCTCGCATACATTTCTGTCGGTAATGGAAACAACGGTAAGGATAAAACAGAAGGTGCAAGATGCAAAAACGTTTTTGGTACGTATTTGCATGGCTCATTTTTGCCCAAAAATCCTCATTTTGCAGATTATTTGATAAAACTTGCATTGAAAAAAAGATATAAAGACGATATTCCTTTAAAACCCCTGAATGACAAGCTGGAAGAAGCTGCACACAGTTCCTTAATAAATAAAAAATATTAAGCAATGTATCAATTTTATATCATTTTTATAACAAAAGGTGGAAAATCTCATACAAAAGTATAAAATGAGATTATGGATATGGATATCGTCAAAAATGTTAGGGATTTATCCCTGAACGAGGATGAAAAATTTTTTGCGGAACTCATCAGAGATGAGTTTGGCTGGGATACTTGTGTGGAATCGGTACGCAACAAAGATTTTTTGCGGCAGCATGTTCGCCCGCTAAATGATTTTACAATATACACAACAGCACAGCCCAATGTTGAAGGTATCAGATTGGTCGGCTGGAACAACAGACAAAAAAGAAGAGCTTAAAAAAAATTTTTTAATCTAGAAATTAAAAACCGCTTATTTTTGATAAGCGGTTTTTATTGTGATAAATTTTTCAAACTTTTTACTCAAGAGGAATAATCAATGACTGACCGATTGATAACTGGTTCGGATTTGTCATGTTATTTTCTACCATAATTTTTTCAACTTTTGAGTTGTCGTATCTGCCGTAGAATCTGATTATAATTCCTTCAAGTGTATCACCTGCTTTTACTGTATAAGTTTCAGGTGCTATTGTTTTTGTTTCTTCAACAGCTTGATCAGCAGGTATTATTGAAAGTTTTGCTGATTTTGCAGGTTTAACTCTTTTTACAAGTTTTGGAGAATCAGAATTTGAATTTTCACTAACCATGTTAGAAGTGAAGCTAAGCAAAGCAGTCATCAAAAACATACACAATGCACCGGCAATAAAACCTGTAAGGAGATACACACCCGGTGATTTTTCTTCTTTTTGATTAACTTTAAAATTTTGCCAAAGTACGTCAAGTTCTTTCTCTTTAGCCGGTCTAATGTAGACTTCGGGAGTGTTGTTTCTTTCTCTTGAGAAAGAATTTTGACTTGATTTTGCTCTCAATTCTTCCAATAAAGCCATTTTTTCTTTGGACAAATTAGATCTGTATAATGTTGAACTTTTCATGTTACCTCACTAATCCTTATATTATATATTAATAGCCTGATAATTTGAAAGTCAAGAAATTATAATATTAAGTATTACATTCCTCAATAATTTGTATATTGCCATTGTCCTGTTTCTTTTAAAACCTGAAAAAAATTTTTTTGTTACTTTTTAATATTAAAAAATTTTTGAACAAAAATATTAAGAAATTTTGTGATTTTTCTGTAATAAAAAAGGATTGCTGTTTGGCAATCCTTTTTCTTGTTTTGTAGTTGGTTAATAGATAAAACTTTTTTATTAAGCTGCTTTTTGACCTTTGATTTCAGAGATTAAATATTTTGCTACCCATTCGAAATCTTTGTTGTTTTGTGCAACTTTTTTGAGACAATCAACAGATGCTTCGCCTATTCTGATTAAAGTCATAGCCACAACACCTCTGACAGGTCCCTTGACTGATTGAAGCTGTTCAACAAGAACCGGTACAGCTGCTGAACCTACATTTACAAGTATATTTTCAATTTCTGCTTTTGCTTTATTGTCAGCAGTTTCGAGTTGTGTCAAAAAATATTTTATAGAATCTGCGTGCATTTTCAATGTCTCCATGCTTTTTTTCTTATCGTTGTACACATTATAAATCAAATTTTTATCAAATCAGGATTTCTTTATTTATTCTTTATATCGACCTTTATATTTGTATAAATGTTTTTGATTAACTAAGCCATTTTGCTTGCAGCACAATGAATTCCGCCAGTGTGTTTAAAAATTCACTTCAATGTTGTCCTTTTCGTTTTAAAGAACAAACATGAAAAAGTTGACACAATATTAAATGAACAACTTACCTTGAAAAGAGTTTCTTTTTTCCAATGTATCATCTATTCTGTTTAAGATTTCAAATTTTTTGTTCAGCCATTTGGGTGCAATTTTTATTGCTTGCAGTCCGTTGCCTCCAAGCCTGTGGATTGTTGTGCCGGAAGGCAGCAATTCCAGACAGTCGCAGGCTGTTTCTATATATTCATCTTCTTCCATAAGGTGAATCTGTTCATTTTTATACATTTCGTAAAGTTTTGTATTTGGAAAAACGCAAAGGCAGTGAAACTTTACTCCGTCGACTTTCAGTTCGGCCAGTTTCTTGACTGTTTGGAGCATGTCATCTTTTGTTTCGCCGGGCAAGCCAAGTATAATATGCACTCCGACCTTTATATTCCTTTTTTTTGTTTCTTTATATGCTTTTAAAAATGTTTCGAAATTGTGGCCTCTGTTTATCAATTTTAGGGTTTTGTCATGTATTGACTGAAGGCCGTATTCAATCCAGGTTTCGTATGTGTCTGTATATGAAGCTACCAAATCCAGTTTTTGTTCATCAACACAATCCGGGCGGGTGCCTATAGAAATTCCTACAACATCTTTGTCGCACAATGATGCATCGTAAATCTGCTTTAATTCTTCAACAGGTTTGTAAGTATTTGAGTAGGCCTGGAAATATGCCATAAACTTTTTTGCTTTAAAACGAGCCGAAAGAGTTTCAATACCTGTAAGCACCTGTTTTTCTACAGACAAATGCGAGTCATGTGCACGGGAAAAACTTCCGCCGTCATCACAAAATATGCAGCCGCCTGATGAAATTGTTCCGTCTCTGTTCGGACAGCTAAAACCGGCATCAATGGTAATTTTGTATACCTTTGTGCCGAATTTTGTTTTTAAATATTCGCTGAATTGGTAGTATCTCTTGTTCGTCGAGGGACGGGGAAAAGATATTTCTTCCATATTATTTTTTATTCAGCACCTTCACTGTCATCCGGCAAAACAGGGTAAAGGTAATGTTCTCCGCATTTTGGACAAACAACTTCCTGCTGTTTTCCGTCTTCCAATATTGCTACTTCAAACAATTCTCTACAGCTTGACTGTACACATCTTATTGCCCATGAAGGTCTTACTATTCTTGCCATAATTCAATCTCCGTTTGCTATTTTAAAGAAATTTTAGCATATTTTGCTGATTTTTTCCATATGTTATAAATCAGGTATTTATACTTTAATTTGTTGTGCATGATTAAGCTATGTTACATAAGAATATAACCTTATTTGACGCTGATTTTCCTTTGTTTTACTATGTTTGTAATCCCGGAGAGTCACCCGGGTGAATTATGAAAGGGAAAATAACAAAATGACATCAAAAAGATTTCTTTTTACGTCGGAATCAGTAACAGAAGGTCACCCAGACAAAGTGTGCGACCAAATTTCTGACGCAATTTTGGATGAATTTCTTACAAAAGACAAAAGCTCAAGAGTTGCTGCCGAAACTACGGTAACAACTGGTATGGCTCTTGTTTGCGGAGAGATTACATCTGACTGCTACGTGGATATCCCGTCAGTAGTAAGAAACACTATTAAAAATATCGGTTATGCCGGAGCTGAAGGCGGCGGTTTTGATTATAAAAACTGTGCGGTTCTTACTTCAATAGATGAACAATCTACTGATATTGCAGGCGGTGTAAACAAAGCTCTCGAGTCAAGAAGTGACAACTCCGATACATCAACAAGCGAAACAGAAAACGTTGGTGCCGGAGACCAGGGTATAATGTTTGGTTTTGCGTGTGACGAAACACCGGAACTTATGCCTTTGCCTATTAGTCTGGCTCACAAATTGGCTTACAGATTGGCTCAGGTCAGAAAAAACGGCTCTTTGGGCTATTTGAGACCGGACGGAAAATCACAGGTTACTGTTGAATATGTTGACGGTAGACCTTCAAGAATAGACACAATAGTTCTATCAACTCAGCATGATCCTGAAATTAAAGGCGTTTCCGAAAACAAAGAAGTTCAGGAAATAATCAGACAGGATTTGATTGAAAAAGTTATTGAGCCGGTGTTTGAAAACTGTTCAATTAAACCTGATGAAAATACAAAATACTTAATTAACCCTTCAGGCAGATTTGTAATAGGCGGCCCTCAGGGTGACGCAGGTTTGACAGGAAGAAAAATTATCGTTGATACATACGGCGGATACTCCCGTCACGGCGGCGGTGCTTTCTCCGGTAAAGACCCCACAAAAGTAGACCGTTCTGCTGCATATGCTGCACGTTATGTTGCAAAAAATATTGTATCAGCCGGTCTTGCTCAAAAATGTGAAGTTGAACTCGGTTATGCAATTGGTGTTGCTGAGCCTGTTTCTGTTATGGTTGATACTTTTGGTACGGGTATAATTTCTGATGATGAGATTTCTTCTCTTGTTCAGAAAAACTTTGATCTCAGACCTGCTGCTATTATCAAACAGTTTGACTTAAGAGGTTTGCCTTCCAAAAACGGCGGTAAATTCTATCAATTGCTTGCTGCATACGGCCATATGGGACGTACTGATATTGATGTTCCTTGGGAACACACAGACAAAGCAGCAATGTTGAAAGAACAAGCCGGTTTAAGCTGCTGTAGCAGATAATTTTTTAATTCAATAAAAAAATAAATGTCACCAAGAATTTGCAAATAACACATATTATTAATAATATGTAAAAGGTAAGCAGGTGCTGGCTGCGGTTAGTAGAATTAGACTGGCACGACGTGGGCGAAGCCCAAAGTGCTACTACGAAGGAAAACGGTGAGTTTTCCGTAGTGTCTGATTACAAGACAGCCGGCAGCAACTGCGACACTAGATTAGACTTCGAGGTGACATTTATTTTTTAAGGATAGTAAAAATATGAAAATTGCATTTATTCCGATTGATAACAGACCTGTTTGCTACTCTTTGGCAGAACAAATAGCAGATATTGATAAGGAAATTGAATTATTTTTACCGAATCGGGAACTGCTCGGTGATTTAAAAAAGAATGCAGACATAGACGGTATTTTAAACTGGTTTGAAAATATTGAAGAAGTTGATTGTGTTGTTGCTTCTCTTGACACAATAGCCTATGGCGGATTGATACCTTCACGCAGGAGCAAAGATTCTTTTGAAACAATAAAAAAAAGAATTGAAAAATTTAAAAATATTTTGGCTTCAAAAAAAGCTGACTTGTATGCTTTTTCCAGTATTATGAGAATTTCTAACAACAATGTAAATGAGGAAGAAAAAGACTACTGGAATTTGTATGGAGAAAAAATATTTAAATATTCATATGAATCCCACAAAAATGCACCCGGTATGTATACTTGTGAAGATGTTCCGCAGGAGATTTTGCAGGATTATCTTTCAACCCGAAAGAGAAATTTTGATATAAATAAATTATATTTGGAGTGGGCAAAGGAAGGACTTTTTAAAACACTTGTTTTTTCAAAAGACGATTGTGCAAAATACGGATTGAATGTTGCGGAAGCTCAATCACTACAAAATTATATAGAAAATTATAAAGTTAATACTGCACTGATAAAAACAGGTGCGGATGAGATTCCTCTAAGCCTTTTAAGCAGGGCTGTATGCAGCCGACACAAAAAAATAAAAATATTACCAATTTTTACTGAACCGGATTATATTGACAGAATTTCAAAATATGAAGATATTTCTGTATTTGAGTCGGTAAAAGGTCAAATAGAGCTTGCAGGTGCAGAATTTTGCGAGGATGAAAGAGATTCGGATATTGTTCTTGTTGTGAACAATTTTAAAAATGAGCAGGGTGAACTTGTTATGGGTGTTGATACAGAAGAGTTTCAGGGTGAGTTGAATTTCCCTCAAAAACCGTTTTTGATAGCGGATATTCGCAATGCCAACGGTTCTGATAATAACTTTGTAAAACAATTTTTTGAACATAAAATCAATTTTGAAAAGTTTTTGGGTTATGCCGGTTGGAATACAACAGGGAACACTTTGGGCAGTGCATTGTGCTGTGCAATTGTAAAATACTTTGCCAGAATGCCTGATTTAAAAGCATTCAAAAAAGTTCAAACAGTGAGATTGCTGGATGATTGGGCTTATCAGGCTAATGTCAGAAAAAAGCTTAAATCGTATTTGAAAGAAATTTCACTTGATTCTTTGAAAAAAGAAATGGCTCCTTATGAAACAATTGTCGAAAATTTTTTGGAAATAAATTATGAATCAATTAGATATCTGCATACTTGGAACAGATTTTTTGAGATAGAAATTCTTATCGATTAATTGTGCAAGAAAGTTGTTTTCGTATTTTTGCGGTTTGAATGCAAATTGTTTGGTTATCTGTGAATTTTATCGGACAAATTTTTATAATTACGATATAATGATATTTATGAATAGAGAAGAAGAACTCAAAATAATAGAAGATATGCAGGCTGTAGCAAATCAAATGAGACTGGATGATATAGAAGAAAATCCGGACAGCGAGTTTGAAATGTTTGAATGCCAGTGCTGCGGAGAAGAAAAATCTCTTGCCGGTTCGGTCGTTTATGACGGGATAAGAGTTTGTAATGATTGTGTAGTGCTTGCAGAAACAGGATTTTCTCTCGGAAAAATTTCTTCTATAAATGATTTGTTAAAAAATATGGAAGATAAAAAACTTGAAGCACAGTGCCGTTTTATAAAACAAGATGAGATAGAACATAATAATTAGCTGAGTAGAAAATGCATTTTGACGAATTTAAAAAAACATTTAACGATGCTCTAAAAACTGCGGAATCAAAAACTCAACCGCAGATAAAAGCTTTTAACGAATATAAAGACAAAATGTCCATACTGGACAGATATATACTTGTGCAGGTTTTAGAGATTTTTATAATGGGGATTATAATATTTACATCCATTATCTTTGCGTCCGACACTTTTATTACGTTGATTAAACAGATTACATTGTACGGAATACCTTTTAATGTTGCATTGATGATAGTGATGCTGAACCTGCCGCAGGTAATTGTTATGGCAATACCTATGAGCGTTTTATTTTCTACTGTTATGACTCTTAACAAATTGAGTCTTTCTTCGGAAATTACGGTTATGAGAGCGTGCGGTATAGGCTTGAATCGTATTGCAAAACCTATTTTTATTTTTGCGGCAGCTATGAGTCTTTTGACTTTTGTTGTTAATGAAACAATTGTACCTATCACAAATTCTCAATCAAAAACCCTTGCCGTTTGGGCACTGGGACAAAAAAATATTCCGAACGGAAAACAGAATTTTACATTCAAAGAAATTCAAAACTCTCCTGAAGGCGGAAATAGGATGAAACGTCTGTTTTTTGTTCAAAAATGCGAGGACAATACGCTGAAAAATGTTACTGTTGTAGATTTTTCAGAAAAAGATGCACTCAAAGTAATTCAGTCTCAATCAGGCAATACAAGTCCTGACGGGTGGCAGTTTATAAAAGGTGCCGCATATACAATGACCAAAAAAGAAAATATACTAAACAGCGTTTGGTTTGCCAGAACAACTGCGGATTTTGGAATGGATGTAAAAGACAAACTCACAGAAGATGAAGCTACACAGTACAATGTAATAGCTCTTTGGAAATATGTGGAAAATAACGCCAAAAAACATCATGATCCGAAAGTTCATTCAATGTTCAAAATTGAACTTCACAACAAATTTGCTTTTCCGTTTACCACACTTGTTTTGGTATTGCTCGGTGTTCCGCTGGCTATTACTCCGCCGAGAGTCAGATACAACAGAGGATTTTTATTCAGTATTTTGATAATATTTTTGTATTATCTGTTAAGGGCCTTGTCTCTTTCTTTGGGTGAAGAAATGAAAATTACCCCATTTTTGGCAGCTTGGGTGCCTAATATAATATTGTTTATACTGGGCTCAATACTTTATTACAAAAAGGTTTATACAATAAACTGATAATGTTGCCTGTATTTTCAAGCTCTGTTTGAAAAGTTTATTTGTTTACACAGGCGGTGATAGCGTCAATAAGTCTTGAAACGGATATTATTTCTATATTTGTGTAGTCTTCTTTTTTAACCTTGTTTGCGGAAGGAACGACAATTTTTTTAAATCCGAGTTTTTCCGCTTCTTTGATTCTTTTTTCAAGATTATTCACTGCCCGGATTTCTCCAGAAAGTCCGAGTTCACCAACTATTACCGTGTCGGCACTGACAGTAACATCTCTTGCACAGGTCGCTACGGCAAGTGCCACTCCCAAATCGGCAGCGGGTTCGTCTATTTCTATTCCTCCTATGACGTTTACATAAACATCCTGCTTGCTTAAGTTTAGCCCTACTCTTTTTTCTAACACTGCAAGTATCTGCAACAGCCTGTTATAGTCTATACCGTTTGAAACCCTTCTTGGTGAAGGATATGATGTTGTACCGACAAGCGACTGTATCTCAATCAATAAAGGACGTGTGCCTTCGTTTGTCGCAATCACCACACTGCCGGGTGCAACGGCTTGTGTTCGTTCATTTAAAAACATTTCACTCGGATTCGATATTTCGTGAAGCCCGTCATCGCACATGTTGAACACGCCGACTTCATTTGTTGTACCAAATCGATTTTTCATACACCTCAAGAGTCTGTACGATTTGTACCTGTCTCCTTCAAAATAGATAACAGTGTCAACCATGTGTTCCAAAACTTTTGGGCCGGCAATGTTCCCTTCTTTTGTCACATGTCCAACAACTACAACCGTTATGTTTTTATTTTTTGCAATGTCCAAAAGTATATTAGTGCATTCACGAATTTGAGAGACACTGCCCGGAGAGCTGGTTACAGCTTCTGAGTAGACAGCCTGGATACTGTCAATAATAAGAACTTGAGGTTTTATTTCTTCTATTTGTTTTTTTATTGCTTCAAAATTTGTCTGAGAATATATATACAAAGAATTAGACTCAACCCCCAGCCTTTTTGCCCGGAGTTTAATTTGTGAAGCTGATTCTTCCGCTGACACATATAGTGCTTTTGTGTCATTTTTGCAGATATATTTTCCTGTTTGCAAGAGGATTGTTGATTTACCTATTCCCGGATCACCGGCAATAAGGACAATAGACCCTTGTACAAGACCTCCTCCCAAAACTCTGTCAAATTCTTCAATACCGGTAGAAAATCTTATTCTGTTATCAATTTCTATTTCATTGATTAAACACGGTTTTGTGTCATCCGTAAAAACTCTTTTATTTGACAAATTCGGTGCGGAATCAAAAACTTCTTCAACAAAACTGCTCCACTGTCCGCAGTCAGGACATTTTCCAAGATATTTCGGTGTTTCGTATCCGCAGTTTTGGCAGACCCATTTTGTTTTTAATTTAGGCATATTTCAATTATACTAAAAATTTTTTGTTTTCCTATAGGAAAAATATTTGAACAAAGTTGTTTGTTTGCCGCAAAAATCACATTGAATATGCGGCAAACTGGCAGATTTGAATTATCTTATCCGCAAAAATACAAATAAATACCGTTGCAAAAGAACAAGCATACAGGATATATTTTGATGAAACAATTTGGCGGTCGATAATTATATCATTATGTGTTCTTTTGAACATTTCTCTGATTATACGCCAATATGCGTACACCATGATTACGGCAGAAACCATAGAAATCAAAAGAAACGGTAAAAAGACAAAACCTGACCTCGCAACAGCTGAGAAAATATACAATTTTGCAACAAACCCGCAAGTCGGTGCCAGACCTGCCATAGCAATCAACACAATAGTAAATGCAATTACACAGTATGGATTGTTGTATATCAAACCTCTTAAATCATAAATACTCTCAATTTTTGCGGAGTTAAATAAAAATATAATTGCCGACCATACACCGATATTCGCAAAAACATAACAAAAAAGATAAAACATTACGCTTGAAAGACTATAAACAGAAAATACACACAATCCTAAAAGCATTATTCCCGAATTAACACTCATGGAATAAGCCATTATTCTTTTTAGACTTTCTTGTCTTATTGCGGATAGTGAACCCAAAAGTACAGTAATAACAGCCAGAGATATAAGAACTATTCTTATTGTAAAAGTATAGTTTAAGAAAATCATAAGAAGTTTTGCAAGTATTCCAAAGCATGTTATTACGCTTATTGTAGACATGTATGCACCTATCGGATAAGCTGCTCCCTGAAAAGTGTCAGGCAGCCAGCTGGAAAACGGTGCAATACCAAGTTTGAAGAGAATCGTGCATATCATTAATATCAATGAAAAAGTCAAAAGAATTTGCGGCTGAGTTTGCAAGATGCCTGCGTTTGTGAAATACAGGCTGATTTGGTCAAAACTAACCTGTGCACACATACCGTATATCAACGAAAGTCCCATAAGAAATAAAGAAGAGACAACAGCACTTTGCACAAGGTAGCCAAATGTCAATTGAGTTGAGTCAGGACTTTTTGTAAATGACAACAAGAGATAACAGCAAAGACCGAATGCTTCCAATGACACATACAGTCCTACAAAATCTGTAGTGCTTAGTGCACACATTGCGAACAAAAGACCTGATAAAAATACAGTAAAATATTCAAATGCCCGGTCTCTTTTTTCTCTTATCATGTTTCTGGAAAGCAAAACAAGGAAAAAACCACCTATTAATATCAGTATTTTGAAAAATACTGTGTAAATATTTGTCAAAAAGGCTCCGCTAAAAGCATAGGCCTCAGGTTCTATTTGAAGATTTACGGTTGATGCTATAGCTCCGATAATACCTAAAAGAGAAATCCATTTTGACAGTTTGTAAAATCTTGTATCAAAAAATAAAGAAGCAAATATATTTATCAAGATAAATATTATCAAAACAAACTCAGGCATATAGGTATTTACAATCATATTAGCAATTTCAGACATCTTATTTTCACCCGTTTAAAAACAATTATACCTGTAATATATCTAAAATTATACTGGAAACAGACTGGTAAACAGATATGATACTCATAGGATACAACCCCAGATAAAGTATAACCAAACACATTGTACTCAAGACAGCAGTTTCTTGCGGACTCAAATCTTTTATGTTTTTCCATTGTTCGAGCAATACGGAACAAAATACCTTGTAAAAAAAGTACATAATATAACCGGCTGAAACGGCTATTGCTGCTAGGCCGAGAAAAGCTGCAATTTTTACCATAAGCTGCTGGTCAAGATTTGAGAGCATCGCACCTGTTAGAATCATTAATTTTGGAGAAAACATTATTAAAAAAGGTATGCCTATTGCAGAAAAACAAACAATTAATGAAAGATACATACATTTTGGCATTACCTGTCCGAGTCCTCCCAGTGCGGTAATGTATGTTGTTTTGGTTCTGAATTCAATACTGGAAACAATTACAAACATTGCTCCAAACACTATGGATGATGCAATCAGACAAAATACCGCACCATTAAATCCTGTTGAATTCAAACAAGACAACCCGACTGTTACAAAACCGATTGTTGATATGTTTGCATAAGAAACCATTTTTTTTATTCCCGGCTGCAAAAGCGACAAAGCCCCAAAATAGATGATATTGACAAGTCCCCATATCATCAAAACCGGAGCAAACAGTTTAAACAATTCCGGGAATATCTGCATATTAAATCTTATCAAACCGTATATTCCAGTATTTAGAATTAATCCTGAAATAAGAATGTTCACGGGTGCACTGGATTTGCTTTGCAGGTCAGGATACCAGCTGTGGAAAAGTGCAAGAGGTATACGGATTACAAATCCTATTAAAAAGTTTACAAATACCATGATTTGAAACCACAGCGGGTAGATTTTTGCATCCATACTCAATGATTCTATATTTGCAGTCAGGACATTGCTCACAGCAAAGTTGTAATAATACAAAATCAGCATCCCGAAAAACAAAAACATGTTTGCAACAAATGATGACAGTATAAATTTCATTGCACTTCTTCTTGCTTCTGAATTTCCCCATTGTGATACAAGGAAATAAATAGGTATGAGCGACAATTCCCAAAATACAAAAAACAAGAACATATCTTTTGCACAAAATATTCCAAGAACTGCTGATTCCAATAAAAACACCATTGAATAATAAAGCTTGTGCTTTGTTCGTATGTGAATTTTGCTCATAAATAAGGTAATCAAAACAATAAATGTACTGAGAACGATAAGCAGTATGGTAATACCGTCAACAGCAAATTTTGCACTTATACCGATACTTTTCAGCCATGACATTCCGAAAAATGTAAGCTCTTTTTCATATGACATTCCAAAAAGACTGGAATCAAAGAATGCGAGAAATAATAAAGCATAAACAAAATGAAAGCTTGCAAACCACTTTGAAAAACGTCTTATTTTTACCTGATGATTCGGAAATTTAGGCAGCATTATAAAAACAGCCGCTATGACAGGTGCAAATATCAACCATATTAAAGATAAAAAACTCATAAATTTACTCCGCAAAAATTAAACTTTTAACAACATCACATAAAATATCAAAACAAACCCCAGTATCATAACAAGCCCTGCAATAGAATATATTAAATATGACTGGAAGTTTCCGGCCTGCATTTTGCAGCACAAATAAGAAAGAGCTCTTACTGAAAGTTCAATCAGATTCACAATATTTTCTACAATATATTTTTCAATCCAACCGAAAATTTTGCAAAAAGACATAAAGATTTTATTTAAAATTCCTATTAAGACAAAAAATATTGCGAGGTACAGTAAAGTCCAGGCCCAATTTCTGTCAAGAGCAAAGAAGAAAGGATACAATCTTATAAACAAGTAAATTCCGATTAGTGAAATCAAACTGTTTTGAATAAAAATTATTTTTGACAGCCATCCTTTGAAAGATTTTTCAAAAGTAATATAAATAAAGGCCTGCATAAATTTCATAACAATTACAAAAATGAGCATTGAGCAAAACAAAATAAACAAAGGTGTACTCAGCAAAGAATCAACAGATGCCGCTATGACATTCATATTTGAATAAGCTAAGGATGACGGGTCTTTCAATTGGTTGTATATTACCGAATAATACAAAATTGTCAGCACACAAAAAAGTAGAGTCAAATCGCCTATTCTGTTATAAATAAAAGATTTTATTCCTGCTTTTGACTCGTCTCTGTTTGAAAAATCAAAATTGATTAACAAATAAGCGGCTACACCTGTTATTTCGCAAAACAGGTAGGATTGGAATAAATTAGGACTGATAAATACTCCGCACAATCCAAAGCTAAACAAATTTAACAACAAAAGTAATTTTGGATAATTTGTGTGGTTTTGAAGTTTTATATAAGCAAAAATCTGTATTAAAGCACTTAAAAAAGTCAGCATCAGCAGAAAAGAAGAAGAAACTTTATCTATGTATGTGCCAAGATAAAAACTGAAATTTTCAAGGGTAATCCAGGAAAAATTTGAAGCTATGGATAAGTTATTAATGACAGAATAGTTGAAGGCAAAGGCTGAAAAAATAAAACATATAATTGACGATACAACACTCATTAAAAACAATGTATTTTTTTCTATTTTTAATGAAATTAAACCGTTAAAACCTATTATTAAACACATAATTACAGGCAGGAACAGAACAAGGTTTATATTTTCGACAAAAAACTCCATTAGTTCTCCTTATCTTTAATTTTTTCCGAATCAAGAAATTCATTGGTTTTGTAGATTTTGTAAAGTATAACAACGGCAATAATTGTTTGCAAAGTTGTTATTAACAATACAAATATGCTGATAATATTGGCATTATCAAGTGAACTGTCACAGTAACATCCAAAAACCAAAAAATTTATTACAACAGAAATTGTAATGACAAAAATAGACATAACTATTCTCAAAAGGTTTCTTGAAATCAAGACCCCAAAAAGCCCAATGGAAAACAGAATCAAAGAAAGTATAAGATAGTGCATCAAGCCTATATTAAAAATATTGTTAATCACTGTTTGTATGCTCCTTTACTGATTTTTCGCTTAAAATCTGTTCTTTTCTGTCTAAAGACAACAAAAAAACTCTTATGACGACTGCACTGATTAGAACAAGTATAAAGATAAGGTGCAGTGGCAAAATATGAGCACCAAAGTCTACCACATCGGATGTTTTTACAGTGACAAAGTTGAAAATATCAAAAAGTGAATTTGTGAATTCTTCCTTAAAAAACAAACAGCACAAACAGCTTAAAAGCAAAACGGCAGATGCACTGTATATTATTTTGATTTTGGAAACAAGTTTTAGTCTTAAATTCAGCCTTCCGATTTTTTTTAAGAGTAAAAATATGTATACAAACAAACATAATCCGCAAAGCAAAAACTGAAAGAGAGCTATGTATCCGGCATTCAGATTAAGATATAAAAGAGATGAAAAACAAATCAGCAAAAACAATGAACCGACAGACAAATACATTTTTGGTGCTGCAATTATGCTTGCGGCACTTATTATCATTAAAATTGACAGTACATAAAAGTATAAAACTTCAGGTATCATTAATTTGTGTTTCTCCCTGCCTATCCGTTTTATATTCCGCTTTGCAAACTCTTGGAACATATAAAAATATATCACATATTAAAAGTGTTATAATAATATTGTTGTGAATTATTAAGTTCAATTTTTTTATGAAAAAAATATATATTCTTTTTGTATCAGTTATAATAACTTTTTTGTATTTTGCTTGTGTTAAGGTCGAAAGCAAAAATACATTTCCCGAGTCTGAGGCGGTTATAAACTGCCAAAAAGGGGACAAGATATTAAATTATTACGAAAAGCTTCAAAATCCTCCGGATCCGAACAGATACCTGAATGCTGCAAGATATTACTATTATCAGGCAAGCAGACTCGATTTGTCCAATCCTGATGCACTTGTCGGGCATGCAAGAGTTGCTCTGCATCAAAACAGACTCAAAGATGCCAAAAATGTTTTGATGATTGCACTAAATTTTAATGAAATTAATCCGAAAGTAAATTATTATCTCGGCGAAACTTTTTTTCGTGAAGGTGAATATACACAGGCAATAGACTTTTACAACCAGGCGTATATGCATGGTTACAGATATGACTACAAGACAAATTACAAAATGGGACTTTGTTATGAAAAGATGGATGATGTCAGAAATGCCAGATATCACTACAAAAATGCTTTAAAAATCAGACCGGATTCTATGGAAGCTGTTAATCGGCTTAATGGCTTGGACGAAATTAACAAAAATTATAAAAAACAAAAAACTCAAGATGAAGAAGAAGTTTCTACAGATGATATAAAAAAACTCAATATGCCTCAAGAGCCTTTGGATGAACTAATTTTTGAATAGAATTTCGGATACAAATTCTTTCTTTATTTTGTGAAATTTTATGTAAAAAATGCTTAACAATTATTGATATTTAAATAAATATTATTAAAGTTTAAAACAATAATACCGACATACTTAATGTGAAGTGTCGTTATCATTTTTTTTAAGGAAGCCTATGACTGCAAATTTTTTCTCAAACAAAGATCCGAATTTGCCTGATTTGTGCAATTTAAAATTGCCGAGAATAAAATCAGCCCTGCCTAATATTAAGATGCAGGGAGACAGTGAACTGCTTTTTGAAATTGACGGAAAAAATATTCTTATGTCTGATGTAGCTGAAAAATTCGGCAGCATTTATTTTAATTCATAAATCAGACTTTATTAAGCAAGAGTTTTTTCTTTGTTTTGCAATGCAAAATACTCACCATTGTCAATCACTTCCGGAGATTTTGCAGTTGTATTTACAGCGGCAGTTTTACTGTTGTTTGAAATTTGATTTAATTTTGTTGTATCAAGTTTAATGCCGTTTTCTTTTTTCTTTTTGTCAGGGAATAATACTTTTCCGATTTTATAACCTATAGTGCTTCCTGCTATAGAACCCAAAACAAATACTATGCCTTGAACAATGTCGGCAACTACTGATAATTTAGTACCCGGAGCAACAGCAGATTTCCATTTCCTATATGACTGGGTTTTAAAGAAGTCTTTCATTAACCCTTCAGCTGCAAACATAGAAGACATACCCAAGACTTCTCTTTTTAAGGTAGTTTCTTTGTCATCTGAAATAAGCACTCTGTACCCTGATGCACCTATCAAAAGCGGGTTCACGTTTTTTGATGCCCAGTTAACAGCTTTGCCTGTTACTTCCAATGCCTTATTTTGTTTTGCAACTGTACCCATTGCGTTGATTGCGGCCTGAGCACCTTTACCGATAGCATTATCAAGTTGTGCAGCTGTTTTTACGGCATTTGTAAATTGTCCGACATCAGCAAAAACTCTTCCTTTATCATTGGTGTTGAGTACTTTGTCAGCATTTCTAAACCCAAATATTGTTGATTTTGCAATAACGTCGTACAATGTTAACCACCTTTATTCTTAACACTTCCACTTATATATATAAACACCATGCTTTTTGTGAAATTGCCTGCAATTTATCTTTTCTTTACAATTGTAACATATATGCTAAAATACAATCAGTGAAAGGGTTTTTATGCTAAAGAAAATACTGATAGCGGTGATAAATTTTTATCAAAAATTATCCAAACTAAAACCTCCTGTATGCAGGTTTTATCCGACATGCTCTCAGTACATGAAAGAAGCTATCATAAAATACGGTGTTCTAAAAGGCGGTTGGCTTGGTATAAAAAGGATTTGCAGGTGTCATCCGTTTAATCCCGGCGGGCATGACCCGGTGCCGTAAGAGATTATATGTATTTGTTTACCGTCTGCAAAAATTCTTTTATTTTTATCGGTTTTGTAATATATTCGCTACAGCCGAGCTCTTTAATGTTTTTGATTTCTTCATCCATTGCACATGCCGAAACAACTACTATCGGGGTGCTTTTGTTGTAAAGTTTTAAAAAATCATATCCTGAAACAACAGGCATTTGTATGTCAAGCAAAATTAAAGCGTAGTCATTTTGAAGAGCTTTATCCAATCCTTCTTGTCCGTCTTTTGCTACATCTGTTTCATACCCTTGTGCCTCAAGAATATCTTTCATCAACTTTAAATTCAAATCATTGTCTTCAATCAACAGAATTTTTTTCATAATTCAATTTCTTTTAAATCTTTTTTACTTTTCTGTGTCGCAAAGGCAGTTTTACAAAAAAGGTGGTTCCTTCACCGACAATACTTTCAAACCAGATTTTGCCGCCGTGAAGTTCAACAAGTTCTTTTGTAATTGTTAACCCAAGTCCTGTAGAGCTTTCTTTTTTTGAATAAACATTGTTAAGCTGTACAAATTTTCCGAAAATCTTTCCTTTGTATTTCATGTCAATACCGATACCGTTGTCTTTGACATAAAGTATCAAATGATTCTTTTCTACATTGTATCCGATATTTATTTGTCCGTTTTCTTTCGTAAATTTTATGGCATTGCTCAAAAGATTATACAAAATCTGCTGGATTTTTTGATAATCCGCATCAATTTCACAAAAATCTTTTGTGTCTTTTTCAAGTTTTATGCTCTTTTTATTTGCCAAAGGGCGTACAATGTTTACAACTTCATTCAAAGATGTTTGAATATTGAATCTTGAAAGAGCAAGTTTTACTGCTTTTGCTTCTATTTTTGAAAGTTCAAGTATTTCATTAATCATCCCTAAAAGATGAATACCGGAAGCGTTTATGTCCGTGACGTATTCTTCTTGCTTTTCATTTAACGGTCCGAATATTTTCATGGAAAGTGCTTCGGAAAAGCCTATAATTGCATTCAATGGTGTTCTTAGCTCGTGAGAAATGTTTGCTAGAAATTCATTTTTCAATTTGTCGGCCGCAATTATTTTTTAATTCTGTTTTTTTATTGTTGAATAAGCGTTTGCTTTGTCTGTGATGCTGTCTTGAAGTGCTCTCAACTGGAGTCTGAATACACTTGCAAGTTCTGAATCTTTGATGGAATAAGATATTAAGGTGCTGAACGCCTTTGCTATTTCAATATCTTCTTCTGAAAAAGGAATCTTTTTTGACCTGGATATCATCATAAACCCGAAAACAGTACTTTTTATTCCGAGTTTAATAAGAAGAAAAGCCGAATTTGTTTTGTTTAGTCCTAAGGCGTTAAAAAATCCGGAATTTTCATCGAATTCTATTGCTGACTCCGTGTCATATAATTTGCTTTTTAAAATTTCCGGAAAATTTATAACCGTTTCGTCTTCCGATACGGGTGCTGTTTTGGAAAACAATTTTCTATATTGAATATTTGCACAACCGGCATTTAAATAGCAGATGTATACACTATCAAAATCAATAATTTTTTTTAGTTCTGTTATAACTTTTTCAAAGTTTTCATTTGTATCATCCGAAGATGATAATATTTCAGGAATACTTTGAAGTATCATTTTATATTTATTGTCCATAGCTCTTTATTATATTTTCAAAATAGTTTTAGTACAAGTTTTTAAAATATATTTATAGAAAAAGACCATTCATATTTTTATTGAATGGTCTTTATTTGTGTCTTAAGGTATTGTCACTCAGACGAAGTAATGTCCGTCCTCGCATTGGCACTAGATTCGGCTTTGCCTCACTCGGCGTGCCCGCTTAATGTGACAATGTAACTATAGATTATTTCGTGAAGCCATTTTGCACGTTTCACTACAGCTCAACGGCAAAAGAAGGCAAAGCCGCGTCTTGGATTATTGACGTTCACAAGGTTTGGTATTCCGTTTCGAATTTTTATTCTAAAAATTCTACACTCCATTAACCTTGTTCACATGGCTGTTCGCTTACTTCGTTCGACTCCACAGCCGCACAAAATCCGCTAGTCGTCAGCGTGGCCTGCTGTGCCCAATACATCTCTCATTTTGTGCATAACCATTTCTTTAACGGCTGTTCTGCCCGGTCCCATGTATTCACGAGGATCGAATTTTTCAGGATGTTCAACAAAGAACTCTCTGATAGTAGAAGTCATAGCCAATCTCAAGTCTGTATCGA
>CALURG010000002.1 GCA_944323115.1 Candidatus Gastranaerophilales bacterium | reverse complement strand
ATAGTTTTCGTTTACTCTAACAGTTCTTGAAGTGCCGTTTGAAAATTGCGTAACATCTATATATATTTTAGTCGTGTCATCGTATATTCTTCTGCCAATCTGTTTTAATTTAACATCTTATTTTTAGTATAATTTAAAGTTGTATGACCCATCTTTTCCTTCTGTATTAATTCTTTTTACATCCGGTGTGTCATAAGTAAAAGTAGTTGCGTTTTTGGTAACCATAGTTCTATTTACGACTCGACCGTTTTCAAATATTTCTTCTATATCAATACCGCCTTTTTTTGACCCTTTGTTAACTTGAGTTTCTATTACTAAAATAATCAAACCAACCGTACACAATAATCAAACCAAGTGTTTCTTTACATTGTTTTTTGAGCACATGCCTGTTGTATTTTTTCATTTTATCTAAGTAATTGTTACTTTAAATATTTTTGAAGCACATTTATGATAAGATAAATGTGACAGGATTTTATTTTATGGTGCAAACTGGGAAAAAATTAAGGTTTATAGATTTTTGTTCCGGTATTGGAGCAGGCAGATTAGGACTTGAGTTATTAGGTTTAACTTGTGTTGCTCATAGTGAAATAAATATTGATTCTGATTATACTTATCAAGTGTTTTTTAATGATAATAGAAATTTGGGTGATTTGACGCTTCTTAATTTTAATGAGATTCCGCAAAGTGATATTTTAATTGCGGGATTTCCTTGTCAAACCTTTTCTATTGTTGGAAAAAGAGCCGGTTTTGAAGATGAAAGAGGACAAATAATTTATTATTTGAAAAATATACTAATAAAAAAAAATATACCTTACTTTATATTTGAAAATGTTAAGGGTTTGGTGAATCACAATAAAGGCAAAACTTTAAATGCCATTATTGAGTTATTAAATAATGCAGGATATGAAGTATTTTGCAAAGTATTGAACAGCATTGATTTTGGGGTGCCACAGTTAAGAGAGAGAGTTTATTTTGTTGGTATAAGAAAAGATTTATGTAACCAACCTTTTGTTTTTCCTGATTCTGTTAAACATCCCTGCATAAAGGATTTTTTATTGCCAAGCAATAATGATGTCTTGGATATTAATCACCCGACTTTTCAAAAGTACTTGTCGAATAAATATAATAAGGGCAGGATTAATATCGATGAGATTTTAGAACAAGATTATACAGTCATAGACACAAGGCAATCTGATTTAAGAGTTTATATAAATAAGTGTCCGACATTAAGAACCGGCAGACATGGTATTTTGTATGTGAAAAACAAAAAATTGCATAAATTATCCGGAATGGAAGCCTTGTTGTTGCAAGGCTTTCCTAAAGAATATGTTATGAAAGTAAAAAATATAACAAATTCAAAATTGTTGGCACAAGCCGGCAATGCTATGACTGTCAACGTGATACGTGCTATTGGTCAAAGTTTACTAAATTATATCGAGGAAAACAACTGAATGGACTTGGTGTTAAGAGGTTCTCAAACCGCCAAAGACGGTTTTAAAAATGAGCAAGAGATATGTGACAAATTTAATAATTGGCAATTTGATAATGAGGCCATACAATGGCTAACTATAATGCAGTACGATTTAAAAGAAATTGAATATGTAAAGGCTGTTGTATTGCATGGGTTTAAATCTGATGTTAATGTTCAGGTCCAAGTTAAGTTTAAATCAGTGATTGATACTGAAAATATTCAGGTAAAACTTGTATCTAACCTAAAAGGGTTCAATCAAATAGATAAACGTTGGCTGTCTCATTATAAAGATATGTGGAATATTCCAGATGATATCTATAAATTGTTGCAGTATTATACTGGCGAACTAAAACCATACAGACAAAATATAAGAGATTCTCGCAGAATGTTTATGGATGAGTTTACCATTGATGAGCAAGATTCAGTACTGCAATGGCTTTCTAACAACAAAACATTAATATTGAGCGATATAATTAAAGGACGTGGACAATTTAGTGCTGAATGGGTCTTGGTTGCTCAAAAGATTAAAAATAATGCTCGTTGGGTGTTGGTTAATATCAATCAAGCCTTGCAGTATTATTCTTTAGGAGATGTGAGAATCAGCCCGAGAGGTTCAATATATATCGGTAATGTTACTATGCAAAGAAAAGGTGGAGATGGCGGCAGAGATACAGCCAATATGTTGCAGTTCAAACTGGATCCTACACTGTTGTTCGAGTTATAATTTTATTTGCTTACTGCTATAAAATACCGCTTCTTTATCCGAAGGAGGTTCCAAGAAGCGGCAAAAAGGTTATTAAATACAAATATGAATTATAGTTTTGTTCCTGTCGCTTTGTACAAGCCGATGTAGTCTATGTTGCAATCGATTTTGTTGGAAACAACCTGCTTATTTAGTGATAACAGATTTTCTCTTCTTTGCAGCAAGTCAAGATAAGATATCAGCCCCGCATTGTACTTGTCTTCACTATAACTAAAATCAGTTTTTTCAAGATCGAAAACTTTTCTGTTTGTCTTATATTTTTTATCGTCTTGTTTCAGTGAAACAAGAGAATCATTGACTTCTTGTATGGCTTTCAGATTGGTGTTGTAATAATCGTGAAGAATTTGTTCATAAACATTTTTCTTCAATTTTAGATTTGCAACTTTTTTCCCGCCTGTAAAAAGGTTTAGCATTGCACTGCCGCCCAGCAATCCAAGCATATTGCTCCAATTGAATGCCTGACTCAATGATGACGCACCAAATGCAGCTAACCCTATTAGGTTTATACTCGGTAAAAATTCTTTTTTGGCAACTCTTACATCTATACCTGCTTTTTCAACCATTTTTTCCGCTGCCAGATAATCAGGTCTCTGGTCTATTACTTCGGAGGGTATTGATTCCGGTATTTTTACAAGATAGGAGTCATCATATGACTTTCTTTGCAATTTAGCTGCATTGTCTGGGGTTTCTCCGATTAGAACAGCTAAATTGTTGAGCAGTGTCATTCTCGATTTTTCTAAATCTGATAAATCAGCGGTGGCTGCTATGTATGCTTTGTTGGCACTGACAAGATCAGCGGTTGAAGTAAGACCTACTGCATTTCTTTCAGCCATAAGATCAAAAATCTGTTTTCTGTCGTTTATAATTTCCTTCTGTAGTTCAATCAACTTGTCTGCTCTGATTATGTTAAAGTATGTGGCTCCGACAGCAGAGGAAATTGCAATATATGATGCCCTTTCATCAAATTTCGATTTTTCCCATTCTTTTTTTGAAGAGCGTGTTTTATCTCTGTTTTTTAGGAATAAATCCAGTTCATAGCTCATCATCACCGGAAATGCCCACATACCGCTGGTGCTTGTTGTGCCCGGAAGTTTAAGCCCTGTGGGAGAAAATCCTGCTGAAACTTGCGGCAGTTCATTTGCAAATTGAAGTTTCATCATTTGATGGTATTGTTCTACTCTGAGTGTTGCAATTTTTAAATCGTGGTTGTTTTCAATTGCTTTTAGAATATAATCATTAAGGTATTCGTCATTGAAACCTTTCCACCATTCTGTATTTACGTAATCAAAGCGATATTCCGAGATTTGTGATTTTATAACTTTGTTTTTTGGTTCTTTATTTTTCTTTTTGTTTTCCGATGCTGCAAAACATATTGCGGGGTTTATATTCATGCCTAAAAAGCTTGTTATTATTAATGCTGCGACAGTTTTTGAGTGTTTCATTATATTCTCCTGATGGATTATTGTTATCATAGTAACATAATGTTATCATAATAACAAATTTTCTTTGATAATTACATCAAATATATTATGCAATATGTAAATTTTTTCTTCAAACGTAGCAATTTATTCTATTGTAATGTTTTATACTTATTGTAGGTAAGTTGTATGAACCCGATAAGTTATTATAATCAGCCTCAATATCGTTATTATTCACAGCCTTATTATTCGGATAATGCTGGTAATTACAATGGCTATCCATATTATGAGCGAAATAATGAAAGCGGTGCCGGTCAAGCAGCAAAGACTTTAGGTCTGGCTGCTTTGCTTCAGGCTTTTTCTTCATTATTGCAAAAAGGTTCCAATTACTTATCTAACAAACTTATTGCCGGTAAAGAATTTACTAATGCTTCAAATGTTTCAAAAGTTGCTGACAGTATGATACGCAATAACAAATTGAATGTTGAAGTTGGTTACATTGACAGTTTTAATAAACAAAATTATGCCTCAAGGTTTGGTCTCGGTCGTGAACTAGATGCAGTTGCAAAAGGTCAAAATGCATTTTATGCTGACAATTTAAAACTTGCTGTCGCACCTAAGTCAAAACCGTCTTTAATTCTTCACGAGCTTGGACATGCAGTTAATGCAAAAAAAGGTTTTACAAAGCTTCTGCAAAAGTCCAGACGTTATGCAGGTTATGCCCCTATGGCACTGCTTGTAGCAAACGGTATACTCGGAAATTCCCAAGACGGCAAGAAAAACTTTGTTGAGAGAAATGCCGGTATTTTAGGATTCTGTGCATTTTTACCAACCATTGTAGAAGAAGCTATTGCTTCTTCAAGAGGAATAAAGGCAGCTAAAAAAGTTCTCAACAATCCTGCAACATTAAAAATATTAAAGAAAAATTATGCACTTGCACTCGGCACATATATCCTTGCAGGTATCGGTCTTGGTGTTGCTTCAAAACAGTCTATTATTTTAGATGGCAAACAGCAATGATTGTTATAAGTTAAGTTTGTTTTATTATTTTTCTTTTTTTAAATTTAAATATAAAATATTTTCATGGAAATATAATAAAGAGGATTTATCGATGCAAAAAAAAATATTTGCACTTTTAATATTGTGCTTGTTTGTTCAGACTGTTTCTTTTGCAGGAGGTATTGGTTCAAATGTCACGAGGAAAAATATTACCGGTATGCAAATAGGTGCTTATAATAACCAATCAAATATAACTGTTATAGAGTATGACACGTATGGTGCAGAAACCGGATATTATATGGATGACGGTTTTGGGATGACAACAAAATACGACAAAAACGGTAAAGTTCTCTCAAAATACAAAAACGGTCAAGCCGGTAGAACGTACCTTTATGACAAATATAATCATGTTATAGGATATTTTCAAGCTGTTTCAAAGTATAGAACAATGCTATATGACAAAGATGGTACACCTTTAGGATATTTTCAAGCGGGTTCTGACGGTTTAATTAGAAAATACGACATGGATGGCAATCATTTAAATACATATAAGAACAGATAGTTTTTAAATTTTGCTGATTCCTAAACTTAGTAATGACAATACTATCGAACCTAATAAGGCACTCAAAAATCCATCTACCGTGAGGCCCGGTGTAATCCAACCCGCAAGCATTAAAAGCAATGCGTTTATCACAAGTGTAAACAATCCGATTGTAAGTATATTTATCGGGAGTGATATAAATTCAAGCAGCGGTTTTACGAAAGTGTTTATTAGTGCAATAACAATACAAGCAAGCATAGCTGTCCAGAAATTTGCCACAGTTATACCCGGAATAAGCCATGCTGTGAAAATTATTGCCAAAGCAAAACATATCCATCTTACAAGAATCATCATATTAGTTTCTCCTGTTAATGTTTACGTTAGCAATTTAATCTAAAAGATAAAAATTTTTATTGCCTAGTTGTAAAAAGTCTGGATTAATATTCCTGAAACTATGCTTATAAACAAGAGTAAAAATACTATGGTCAATGTATCTTTTAAATTGCCATTTTTTTTGAAAAGTACAAGCAGGCCGAGTCCTGCACTCGAACAAAGCCCTGAAATGACCGAGCCAAAACCTATTGCTCCTTTCAGGTATAAGAGTGTAATTGCTATAGATATTGCACAGTTTGGGATTAATCCTACGATTGCAGTTATTGCTGGTTGAAATACCGAATTGTTTAGGAAATATTGGCCGAGATTTTCTTCTCCGCCTGATTTAAATACAAGGTAATTTAAGCAAAACGTAATACATATTATAAAAACAAAGACATTTAGTGTATGCATTAAAGGGTGCAGTATCAAATCCCTTTTCCTTCTTTTATGAATATGATGACCGCAGCATCCTTCATCATATTCAATTTTATCTGCGGAAATATTTTTTACATTAGTATGTGTTGTTTTGAGTACCATATCAATGGCATAGCCCGCTATAATAGCAATAAATATTTTTGTTAAAAGCAGAGGAACTACGAGAGCAACTTTTGTCGGGTCAGATAAAATTACAGGTATTGCTTCATCTGAAGTTGCAAGATATACAGAAATCAATGTGCCTTTAGTAATAAGTCTTTCTGTATAAAGAGTACTAGCAATTATTGAAAAACCGCATTGAGGAAAAGATGCAGCAAGGCTTCCGACTAGCGGGCCTGCTTTTTTTGAATGTTCAGCAATTTTATTTATTTTGTCAGCATAGAAATACTCAACAAATTCTATAATTAGAAAAATAAGAAATAAAAAAGGCAGCATGTGAAAACTGTCAATTATTGCATCTTCTGCCCAAGATATAAGTCCTAATTTTCCAATAAAATTATCCAATGGAGAAAACATTGCTTCATTGGCTGAATTTATGAGACTTAGTGCATTTATTAAAAAAGCTTGTATCAATTTTGTTCGGCAATCCTTTTTATATAGTTGTAATATTCGTTATTCGGGTATTTATCCGCTTGCAATTTAAGCTGTTCTTTTGTCAAAAACCCCATTCTGTATGCGACTTCTTCCAGGCATGCAATTTTAATACCTTGATTTTCCTCAATTGTATGTACATACTGGCTTGCTTGAAGCAGAGAGTGGTGTGTCCCTGTATCTAACCAAGAAAAGCCTCGTCCAAGAATTTCAACTTGCAGTTTACCGGCTTCCAAATAAATTTTGTTTAAATCTGTAATTTCCAACTCGCCCCTTGCTGAAGGTTTTAATGATTTAGCGTATTTTATTACATCGTTATCATAAAAATATAATCCTGTTACAGCATAATTGGATTTTGGATTTTTAGGCTTTTCTTCTATAGAAAGTGCTTTGCCGTTTCTGTCAAATGAAACAACTCCGAATCTTTCAGGATCTTTTACCTGATAACCAAATACCGTACATTCCGAATGCTGTTCAGCTCTTTTTACAGCATTTCTCAGAGTTGTTGAAAAACCCGGTCCGTAAAAAATATTGTCACCAAGTATTAATGCGACACAATCATCTTTTATAAAGTCTTCTGCAAGTATAAATGCCTGAGCAAGCCCGTCAGGTGAGGGTTGTTCTACATAGCTGAAATTTAACCCGAAAGACGAGCCGTCTTTGAGAAGTTTTTTAAAGTTTGGTAAATCTTGAGGAGTGGAAATAATGAGTATATCTCTAATTCCTGCAAGCATAAGTACGGAAATCGGGTGATAAATCATTGGCTTGTCATAAATCGGCATTAATTGCTTTGATACAACCATTGTACTCGGATAGAGTCTTGTTCCTGCTCCGCCTGCTAAAACGATACCTTTCATTCAATCCTCAATTCTATGTATTCTTTTAGTGCTAATTTCCAATCTCTCAGTCTGTTATCATTGCTCATAACACTGTATTTGGGTCTTTGTGCTTTTTGTATATATTCATTTGATGAGCAAGGCTGTAAATTGGTTTTGATATCACAGAAATTGAATATCTCTTTTGCAAATTCGTACCAATTAGTCTGTCCGCCTCCGCATAGGTGGTATATTCCGTATTCTTCTTTATTTTCTATCAAATCAATTATTGCTTTGGACAAATCTACAGTCCACGTGGGACAGCCTTGTTGGTCATTCACTACTTTTAAATTGGTATTATCTGCATTCGCAATCATTGTTTCAACAAAATTTTTTCCGTGATGACCGTATAACCAGCTTGTACGAGTGATATAATATTTTGAGCAAAATTTCTTTACGGCTTCCTCTCCGTGTAATTTACTTAAGCCGTATTTGTTGATAGGGTTTGTGATGTCATTTGGTTCGTACGGTACATTCTTTGTTCCGTCAAAGACGTAATCAGTAGACAAATATACAAGACAAGAATTGTTTGCTTCAGCTGATTTTGCTACATTGTCTGTTCCGTGTGCGTTAATTATTTCAGCAGTCTCAGACTCATCCTCTGCTTTATCCACATTTGTATATCCGGCACAATGTATTATGTATGCAGGTTTTACGTCCGAAACAACTTCAAGCACTTGAGATTCATTTGTAATGTCAAGAGTGTCTTTGTCTGTTTCAATAACAATATAGCCTTCATCTTCAAACATTGGGCACAAATCCCTTCCCAGCATTCCCTTTGCCCCAGTAACAAGTATGGTTTGTTGGTTATTTGTTAGATACATTAAACTAAGCTCGCTTTTTTGTCTTCTATTGATTTTATCCAATTCTGATTTTTAAGATACCAGTCAATTGTTATTTTTATACCTTCTTCAAACGTTAAAGACGGTTTCCAACCAAGTTGGGATTGAATTTTGTGATTGTCTATAGCATAGCGTCTGTCGTGACCCAACCTGTCTTGTACGTATTCTATACTGCTTTCATCTTTGCCCATTGCATTTAGAATAATTTTTGTAATTTCAAGATTTGTTTTTTCATTGTGTCCGCCTATATTGTAGACTTCACCGATTTTTCCTTTATGTAAAACAGTATCAATTGCACTGCAATGGTCATACACGTACAGCCAATCTCTTACATTTAACCCATCACCGTATACAGGGACTTTTTCGTCCTTTAAAAGTTTGGAAATAAAGAAAGGAATAAGTTTTTCGGGATACTGATAAGGCCCGTAGTTGTTTGAGCACCTGGTGATTAAAACAGGCAGTTTGTATGTTTCATAATAAGCTCTCACAAGCAAATCCGCACTTGCTTTCGATGCAGAGTATGGTGAATTCGGTGCAAGAGGAGTTGTTTCGTAAAAATATCCGTCTTTGCCGAGAGTTCCGTATACTTCATCTGTAGAGACCTGCAAATATCTGTCGATTTTTGCATCTTTGGATGCTTGAAGCAGATTTAATGTGCCTTGAACATTTGTTTCAATAAAAATCTCCGGCCCCGTAATGGAACGGTCTACATGGCTTTCAGCTGCAAAGTTTACAACTGTGTCTGCTTCTTTTATGAGCTCTCTTACAAGCTTTTTGTCGCAAATATTCCCGTGAACAAATTTGTAATTTGGATTGTCTTTTATGTCATTGAGATTTTCAATATTTCCCGCATAAGTGAGAGCATCAAGATTTATGATTTTGTAGTCTTTGTGTGTATTCAGTATATAACGTATAAAACAGCTTCCAATAAACCCTGCTCCGCCTGTGACTAATATTTTCAAAATAAATCCTCCTCGCATATTTCTTTTAAATACGGCTGTTTTGCATCTTTATCGCTGATTATTAAATTATTGTTTAATTCATCATAGTCTACACCCCACTGAACATTGATATCAGGATCGTTCCATCTGATTCCTCTGTCATTTTCCGGAGAGTATTCATTAGATGCTTTGTACAATAGCTCGGCTTCATCGCTTAGGACAATAAATCCATGTGCAAATCCGGCAGGAATATAGAGCATATTTTTGTTGTCTTCCGAAAGAATTTCTCCTACCCATTTCCCGAATGTTGGAGATTTTTTTCTTATATCAACTGCAACATCAAAGATTTTTCCTTTGCTGCATCTAACCAACTTTGCCTGTGCTTTAGGATTCTTTTGATAATGCAGACCTCTCAGTACTCCTTTGACGGATTTTGAATGGTTATCCTGACAAAATTCAACATCAATGCCATTTTTATAAAACTCAGATTTTTGATAACTTTCAAGAAAAAAGCCTCGCGAATCGCCAAAAACCTTTGGTGTTACTAGTATGACGTCATTTATTTTAAGTCTTTTAAATTCAAAAGGCATAATGGCCACTCCTCATACTTTTTAAAAATTATATAACAAATTTAATAATTTTTACAGTTATTGTACATCTTTAACTTTTATTTGTGTTTTAGTTGTGTTAAATTTTTTTCTGATGCTTTTAGTCGAATACATTAATAAATATAAGAAATATTTAAGCGAAATAATATCTCTTTCTGTTCCGTTGATTGTGGGAAATCTGGGGCAGATGATGATTGGTGCAACGGACGTATTTATTGCTGCAAAACATTCAACAAATACGCTTGCAGCAATTAGTATTGCAAATTCAATTATATTTTGTATTCTCGTTGTCGGTATAGGTTTGATGTCAGCAATTTCGATTGTTTTATCAAATTATAGAGGTAACAGAAAACCTACAAAGAAATTTTTAATAACCGTTCTTAATTATTCAATCATACTTGCGGTAATTTTTTGTGGAGTATGTTTGTTGATGGTTCCCTTAATACCCAAAATGGGTTTCGAACCTCATCTTGTCCCAATGATTCAGGAATATGTTTTCATTTGTTCATTTTCTCTATTTGGTATGTATTTATACCAGTGTTTAAAAGAATTTTTACTTGCATATGAAATTGTTAACTTTCCAAATTTGATTTTGGTTTTAGCTTTGATTTTTAACTTTGTTCTTGCTTATTGCTTGGTATTCGGTGTCGGCCCAATCAATGGGCTTGGTGTAATTGGTCTCGCTATAGCTGCTTTTGTTGTAAGAACATTTATGGGCCTTATTTTGCTGGCATACTGTGCGGGTATGGTTAGATTGAAAAATCCTTTTGATAAAAACCTTGTTAAGCAGCTTATAAAAGTAGGATATCCAATCGGACTTGCAATGTTATTGGAGTTTTTAGGTTTTAATTTGATAACAATATTGGTAGGCAAGGAATCAGGTATTCTCGCTGCGACACACAATATTGCCGTAACAATTACTTCAAGTGCGTATATGATACCGATGTCAATATCCGCTGCTATAGCTATAAAAGTAGGATATTACAATGGTGCAAAAATCTTTTCGGAAATTAAAAGATATTCAATGTCAGGTACAATAATGTCGGTTCTTTTTATGGCATTTTGTTCAATTATGTTGATAATCATGCCTGATAAGATATTTAAAATTTTTACATCTGACATTCAAATGATTGCTATTGGACTACCGATTTTGCATATAGCAGCATACTATCTTATGTTTGACGGATTACAGGTCAGTCTGAGCGGTATTTTAAAAGGTCTTAAGATGACAAAAGTTGCGTCTGCTTCTTTAATTTCCGGTTATTGGCTTTTTGGTCTGCCGTTTGGATATATTTTGGCTTATCACTACAAAATGTCACTGAATGGTTTTTGGATAGGACTCGCAGTGTCCTTCCTTGCCATTTCTTCTTTATTCTTGTTTGTAATTTATAAAAAATTTAAGTTTATAAAACAAAAATATAGCGAAATTTTATAAACTACAAAACTGATAATCTTGCTTTTACATTTTCAAGATCTCTTTTCATAAGCCATCTTGGACTGCCTTGTTCAAGAGAATGGTTTCTCAAAAGATATGAAGGATGAAATATTGCCATTGTGTCAATGTTCTCGAATATATTTAGCCATTTACCCCTTATTTGGCTTATCTTAAAGTCCTCTTCTATAAAAGAATTTGCTGCGGTAGCACCGCACAATAATATGATTTTGGGTTTTATAATAGAAATTTGTCCTATTAAATATGCTCTGCAAGCTTGTTTTTCTTCATTTGAAGGAACTCTGTTTTGGGGCGGCCTGCATTTTACGGTATTACAAATATAAATATCTTTGTTTCTATCTATACCGGCTTCTATCAAGAATGTGTTTAAAAGTTGTCCTGCTCTTCCGACAAACGGCTTGCCTGAAGCATCCTCATCTGCACCGGGTGCTTCTCCTATAAGCATAATTTTTGCATTTGGATTGCCGTCTGCAAAAACAACACTTGTTCTTGTTTTGCTTAAATCACAAGCTTTGCATTGAGAACATACTTTGCTGAGTTCTTTTAAGGTATTTTCTTTTAACTTATCATCTTGGCAAGAAATATTTAATAAAAGATTATTCATTAAAAGTCCTTATATTAGTACACAGCTATATTATACCATAGCTCCACAGCATTTTTTATATTTTTTGCCGCTTCCGCAAGGACAAGGATCGTTTCTGCCTACGGTTGCACCTTGAGTTTGCTGGATTTCTTTTGCTTTCATTTGTTTTTCGTCAGGAATAAAGCCCATCAAGTCGCCGAAGGCTTTTGATGAATACAGTACACTTGTGGGTGAAAATATTTTATTTTTTAGATAATCCACTTTATACTCTTCAAGATATTCCTGTAATGTGAAGTTTTTATCATATATTTCGTTAAGAATATCTATAAAGTTCGGGTATTTTTTTGCAATTTTTTCAACAAGAGTTGCCGGAATTTTGTCGTTTTCTATAAAGGATTTTAGACACTCATCCCATCCTTGTATATTTTTGTAATCATCAGACTCAAGTATATGGCAGAGTGTTCCGTAAAACGGTATGATAAACATTCCTAACTCTTTATCAAAAATTACTCCGACATCATATTTTTCACTGTGACTTGAAAATCCGGCAAGCGAAGTTTCCAGATAGTTTTCATAGCTGCTGTTAAATTCACTTACTTTAAAATATCCAAAGTTTTCTATGGGCTTTATTAATTCATTAATTTCGTCTTTTGTCTTTGGGTTTGAATCAAAGTAATAATCATTGAAGTCGCTAATTAGCTGGTCTACAAACTCATTTGTTGTAATAATTTCATCTTTACCAAAACATTCTTCAAATTTTTCAGTAAATTTTGCGATTTCTTTTTCTATTTCTTTTAACTTTTCTTTGTTGTCTTTGTACAAGTTTTCAGGCTGTTCGATAATTTTTGCAACAGCATATTTAAGAACTTTGTCTTTATCAAGTGAAGAAAATGTCTCTCTTATTTCGATAATATAATATTCGTTTTCAAACGGAAAGATTCTTGCCAGCATATATGAGCCGTTAAATATACCTCGAAGGTGGCTCATTTTGACAAGAGGCATTGCAAAGTATTCTTTTTCATTAACAAGGCTGTTAAGTTCGAATCCGTTTTTTAATACTTTTTTTACTTCAAAAATTGAATCTATAGAATTTTGCAGTGATAAAATGATATCTTTTTTGTGTTTATCTATGTTTGGATTGTCACTTAAAAACATTGTAAAAACAGTATCTTTACCTTTGTGAAATACTCTTTCAAAAACATAAGTAACGATTACAGAATTTATTTGAGATGCAGGAGCATTGTACAGTCCAATTGTTTTTAGGTATTCTTCAAAATCTTCTTTAATTTCTTGGTTGGCCAATGCATAGTTAAATATTTCACTCAGTGTATCACTTATTGATGACAATTTTTCTATAACGGACATTTAAAAAGCTCCTCATTTTGTGTTAAATTAATTTTAAAATTGCACTGTGTCTTGCAGTTTTTCCTGCCTCACGTCTGTATGAAAAGAATACATCAATCGAATCATATGTACAATATTTACACTTGTCAATTCTCGATATGCCTAACTCTTCAAGCTGATGTTGGTTTATTGTTTTCAAATCTACGTTAAATTTTCCTGTTGCTTTATCTTCTGTATAAAAATCGTTGTATTGGTTGTTTAGTGTGCATTTTAACTTATCAAAGACATTTCTGTCTACCTGATAGTTATTTAATGAAATTGCAGGTCCTATGACAGCTGTTACATCACCGGGATTTGTTCCGTAATTTTTTTGCATAAATATTACGGTCTTTGCAGCAATTGATTGTGCAGTGCCCTTCCAACCGGCATGTGCAACCGCACCAACATTGTTTATCTCATCGTATAGTATAACCGGTGTGCAATCGGCAAAATTCAGCAGTATAGCAATATCTTTGCTGTCAGTCACCAGAGCATCTGTATCAGGGTATTCTGTATTCTTTTTTGCAATTCTTATATTTGCAGAGTGTGTCTGCTCGGGAATTATTATATTTTGCGGCTCTATTGAAAGATATTTTGCTATTTCTTCAAGGTTTTTTTTACTTATTTCTTTTAAATTAACAACATCTTTTGGCGTAACAACGGTTTCTCTTGTCGTAAAAAGATGTTTTACCTTACTTTTATCCAAATAGTCTGATAATAATATTTTTTTGTTGTTTAGATATTCAAGTTCAAACATTTTTATTTCTCAAATGTGTTAAAAAGTCTGTCTCCAGCATCTCCCAAACCTGGTACAATATACCCTCTTGAGTTTAAAGATTCGTCAATTTTTGCTGTAATAATTTTCAGTTTCGGAAAACTTTCTGTCAGTAATTTTACTCCTTCGGGTGCACTTAGTATAGATACAAAAACAAGATTTTCTATTAAAATACCTTTTTTTAAGAACAATGATATTGCGGCATGTGCTGAGTTTCCGGTTGCAAGCATAGGGTCAAGCACAAAAACTTTTACTGATTCGGGGTTAGAATATGTTACAGGTGTCTTGTCATAATACCAGACAGGCTCAAGAGTTGTTTCGTCACGATACATGCCAACGTGCTGTATGCTGGCATCCGGGACAATTTCACTTGCAACATCGGATATTGCCAAGCCTGCTCTCAATATCGGTGCAAATATTATTTTATATTCGTCGTTGATTTTATTCACTTTGCACTCTTTTATAGGTGTAGTTACTGAGTATTCTTTTAGAGGCAGCTCTTTTGTCGCTTCGAGCACAAGAATTGTCGCCAATCTTTTTAGCGAATTTTTAAATCCGTCAGAATTTATATCTTTATCTCTTATTACACCTAAATTGTGTTCACAAAGAGGATGATTTACTATTATTACATTATCAGCTGTATATGTTTTCATTTTTTCTCCATTTTATTTAGAATTATGTTTTCATTTTTTTCAATTATTTCCAGAGAATCTTTTATATCTGAAAGTATTTCCGGATTATTGATAAATCTTTTTACATTTCCCGTAGTTTTTTCATTGAACATTCTCATAAAATCGGATGTCATCGTTACTATGTTTTGTGCAATTTGGTTTTGATATACGTAAAAATCGTTTATTCTTCGCGGTTCAATTGTTGTAATATAATTCAATGTTTTTGAAGCTTTGTCCGGTACAAACAGTTCAAGAGATTTTGAACCGCCCATGCCGGTAAATTCTACGCTTGCTGCCATATTTTCCGGCATTACTATGTCTTTATCTGTTACAACAAATGTTATAAATACATCATCATTTACAATGGATATGTTTGAAACATATCCTATTTGGTATCCTTGAATTTTTACAGGTGAACCTTTAATGAGGCCGTCTATATCATGAAAAAAAACATAATATGTATGCTTTTCTCTTATATTTTTGTTGTAAATATATAAACTGACAAATATAGCAGAGAAAATTAATAATCCCCATATAATCATTTCTGCTATCCATATCATGTGCTTTTTCATAGTATTAATTATACATTACTTCAAATTTTTGATGTATTCTTTAATATTTATTTAAAAAAATTTGTTTATAAAATCAGCCAATTCCAAGTATTTGTTTTTTGATAGCTCAGAACAAAATACAAGGTAAGAATGCGGTGCTATTTGTGAAACTTTTTCAGTATCTATAAACAATGCTTCAACAAATCTTGCAAAAAGCTCTGTCGGTCTTTTGTAGTAAGAGTTTATTCTGTTTATTCTAGATGAAATTCTCTTGAGTGCTCTTTGCTTGGACTTTAATCTTATATAGTTTTTGGTCTGTATATCCAATGAAGGAAAATCTTCATCAATTGTTTTTATCGTGTATAGCTTAGTTTGTCCTAAGAATACAGTTTTTACTTTTACTCTGTCATATTTTAATAAGTACTTTGCATCTGTTTTTTTTATTGTTCTTTCAAACGGTTTGTACGGATATGAGCGTTTAAAATCCGGATAGTAAGATTTGATTTGTCTGTCCAGTTCTTTAATTTCTTCAATGACTTTGCTTCGCTGATTTTGTAACAAGCTTGTTGATTTGTTATTGTCAAAAGCTTTTGTCACAGAGAAAAGTTCATTTTCTATTCTTTTTATGTCTGCATTAGGAAATAAAATTTCTAAATTACCGTGTGTTTTACCGATTTGAGAATCAATTTTGTAATGGATATAATGAGTAAACTCATGAATCAGCACTTCTATTTTTCTTTTAAAGCAAATATTGTTTGATATATCTATTCTGTTTTTTAAGAAAAACCCTTGATGGCCCCTCGCTTTTGTATTTGTGTGGACAACCAAACCTAATGAGCGTAAAAAAACGACCATTTCAGAAAAGATTTGTTTATATTCTCGTTCTTTTTCGGTAAGCTGCATGTTTTATGTTGTTTCTTTTTCTATCCATTCATTGTATTCCTTGCTAGCATTTGTAATCGGCATAGCAATAATTTCTGGCAATGAATACTCATGAAGTTCTTTGATTTTTGCTTCTATTGCTTCAAATTTTTCTTCTCTTGTTTTAATTACCATCAATAATTCAGTATCATTTTGTACTATATTCTCCCATTTGTATACAGAAGTTACAGACGGAATTATGTTAACGCATGCAGCCAAATTGTCTTCTACCAATGTTGTTGCTATCAGATTTGCATTGAATTCATTTGGAACAGTACAATAAATTACACAATTACTCACACATTTCTCCTTATTAAACTATATCATTTTATCAGGATTTAAAATATTATTAGGATCAAGAAGTTTTTTTATATCCGACATTATTTTTAATGCAGTTCTATCTACAGCAATGGGCAGATAAACGGATTTTTGACAGCCTATACCGTGTTCGCCCGAAAGTGTTCCTCCGAGTTTTACCGCTAACTCAAAAAGCTCAGTTTTTGCTTTTTCAAAATTGGATTTTTGAACTATATCTCTCAAATCCAGAGCAAAATTTGGGTGTATATTTCCGTCGCCTATGTGGCCCATAACAAGTGCCGTTAAATTGTATTTGTTGCTGATAGATAAAATGCCGCTTGCCATTTCGGAAATTTTAGAGCGAGGCACTACCACGTCTTCAGTAATAACATTTGGTGCAAGTTGTGCACAAGCCCCGAATGAAGAACGTCTCGCCGTCCATATTTTTTCTTTTTGTATCTCATTTTCAGCACATTCGATATGCACCGAATTATACTTTTTGCATAGTTCAATAATTTTGTTTTGTTGGATTATTATCGAAGATTTGTCCCCGTCAACTTCTATGAGCAATGCGGCTTCTTTGTCTGTTAGTAGTCCTGTAGGGTAGAATGACTCAATTGTCTGTAAAGTTTTTTTGTCAAGTAAATCGACAACAGAAGGCACAAGATGACTGTTTATTATTGAACTGACAGCATCTACGGCATCAGATATTGTGTTAAAATAAGCCATCAGTACATTTGAGTATTCAGGAGACGGTATTAATTTTAATAAAGCTTCTGTTACTATGCCAAGTGTGCCTTCAGAACCTGTAAAAAGCTGTGTAAGATTGTATCCTGTAACATTTTTTGCAGTTTGTGCACCGGTTCTCATAATCGTCCCGTCAGCAAGTACAACCTCCAAATCCAAAACATAATCTTTGAAAGTACCATACTTAAATGCTCTCGGGCCACCTGAGCTGAGTGCTATGCCTCCGCCGATTGTTGACACTGCAAGATTCGAAGGGTCAGGCGGAAAAAACAGTCCTGATTTTTTGACTTCTTTTTGTAATTCTCCGACGACAACACCCGGCTGTACTCTGCATGTTAAATTCATGCTGTTTATATCAAGTATTTTATTCATTTTTGAAAAATGAATTATTATACCTCCTTTGACAGGTGCACAACCGCCTGCATGATTTGTGCCTGCTCCTCTTGCAATAACAGGTATTTTATATTTATTGGCAAGTCTTAAAATATCTGAGACATCTTTTGTCGTTTCGGGAAACACAACTATTCGAGGGTACTCTTTGTTAAACGGAATATGTGCACAGTCAAAAGAATATGCGTACAATCCTTCTATATCTGAAATTATGTTATTTTTACCGACTATTTTAGAAAGTTTGTTGCTTATATTGGGGTAAAATTTATTATTTTTTTCTTTTTCTTTTGTAATCATTACAATGCCTCTTATTATTGATTATAGAACACAAATCTAAAAATAGTAAATTTTGATATTAATGTTAAATAAATTTTTATAATTTAAATAAATATTTTTATAATTAATTTAATCAGCATTTTTGTTCACTATATTCATATAAATTTTATTCATATAAGTACTCATAATGTGTTCAACAAAGCCAAATATGATTTGAGGAGAGCGATTATGCGTAAATTTTGGGCAATAACTATCTTGTTTTTATGCTGTTATTTATTTAATTTAGATTGCGGTTATTGTGGGATTCTTAATAATGCAACTTATGATGAGGATGCAATGATAACGAAAATATACGAAAAATCAACACCCGCAGTAGTTTTAATCGAAGCAGATTTGAAAGAAGGCTTGTCAAGTGGTACGGGTTGTATAATTGACGCAAGCGGAATTATTTTGACAAGTTCGCATGTTGTCGAGGATGCCCCTTCTGTACAAGTTACTATTTCAACAGGAGAAGTCTTTAAAGGAAAAATAATATCAGTTATGGGCAAAGATAATGATCTTGCTTTGATTAAAATAAAAACAAATAAGATTCTCCCGACTATAGAGCTGGGTGATTCAGAGAAAGTAAAAGTAGGTCAAAAGGTTCTGGCTATTGGCAATCCTTTTGGTTTCAGCGGTACATTAACTACCGGTATTGTGTCTCGCATAGATTATACAAAAAATAAGATACAGACTGATGCAGCAATAAATCCGGGAAATTCCGGCGGTCCGATTATAAATATTCATGGTGAAGTTATCGGTATCAGCCAATCAATTTACAATCCTGATAACAACATTTCAAATATCGGGATAGGGTTTGCAGTACCCATCAATGAGGCTAAAAATTTTATAAAACTTTCACTGGCAAATGCAAAATTGTCTAAAACAAATACTGATTAAAATTAGTATTTAAATGACCTGCTGATATTGTCAGAAAGCATTTTTTCACAGGATGAGTACTCGGTATTAATCATTTGCAGTTTTGTTTGATATTGCTGCATTTGCATATCGAGTTTCTTTTCCATTATATTTAAACGTTCTTTACGTGCTTCAAGCATTTTTACCATAGGGTCATCTGCGTCTAAGTCTGTACCTACGTTAATCAAATCCGTACAAGTCTTTGACAGGTTCATTTTTGCTTCAGTGATAAGCTGCATTTTATACTCCAGATCAAGTCTGTAAGCATTTAAATACATTAATCTTAATTGTGACGTTGCCATTCCCATAGCATTTCCACCCTATCTAGTAAAATTATCTTTGAAGATTGATTTTGTTACCTCTTAGAAATACATGTTCGTTATTTTCTGCAATCAATTGTTCCATTTGATTTAGTTTATACAACTGGTAATTGACTCTGTACTTTGCCATTTTTAGCTTTCTGTTCATTGTCAGGTAGTCTTTTACCATAGTAACAATTTGATTTACAAGTATTTGAAGAGGGTTGTGTCTTCTGAAATAAGCCATCAAATACCCGAAGAAGTTCACTATCTTTTGAAGATTTGTTTGTAATGCATCTAAGAACAATGTTGACTCCTTGGTCACTTTACGACCTACACATAATTATAAAAACAGAACACTTATATAAATTGCTCTTATACAATAAGAATATTAATAATTCTTAATATATGTAATTTATATTGCTGCTCCCTGCTGCTTTTAAAAAAGCCAAACAGTTTTTGTGTTCTGTATTAGATATCGACACTTTTTTATAATTCTTAAATATATTAGGGTGCATACAAAAGGAATTGTAATAAAAAGTTACAATTCCTTTTATTATTGAGAATATTAAAAATCTGTTTGTTATTACTTTATTTAATGTTCTTATATATGTAATATCTTTCATTGTGCTCCTATGCGGATAAACTACATATTTTGTACTTGTTTGCTGTCACCTTCGATATCGTCTTTTAACATTTTCTTAACTATATCGCCTTGAGTATCCAACATTTTTACTACAGTTTCAATGTTACGTACTTTATTTGAAAGGACTGTATCTGCATTTGAAAGAATATTACCGGAAATATTTTGATAAGCTGCCAAACCCGCAGAAGTTGTACCTTGCAGTAAGTTACCAAGTACAGTTGCACCCAGCCCGAAACTACCCATGTAAGGAGCCATAGCTTGTACAACACCCGCAAATCCAGAAACAACGCCTGCTGTCGGCAACAGCCAGCTTGTACCAGGTACACCGAATCCTGTTGCTACACCGGCACCGTATGCGGCAGCACTCAGGCCGACTGATCCGCCGATACTGCTTGTGCTATAAAGGCTTGATGCACCACCTGTGATTGAACCGTCTGAATAACTCGTATCCATTCCGAATCCCCATGCAATAGGTGCAGCTCCGCTTGGAAATCCCGGATAATTGCCTAATCCTGTAATGCCAAATGCAGCCGAACCGCTGTCAAGTATAGAGTTACCGCCGCTAATCGGGGACCAGTAAGATGTGCCAGGAATGTTCATTGTTGTATTTCCGCCTAAAACCGGCATAAATGCACTTGGTGAAATTAAACGTGCTATCTGCCACAAGAAACTTCCTGCCGTACCAAAACCGGCACCGTCTAATGATGAACCGCTTACGGTTAAGTCTCGCAGTCTGTCGTATGTTTCAAACAGTTGAGCTTTTGCGTCAGAACTGGCTTTGCTGAATTTATTTGCTATTACAAGGTATCCGTCGTTTTTGTATGACATAAATCCTCACATATCTACTTTATTAATTGTTTGTTATTTAATTATTGAAATGTTTTAAATACATTTTCAACGTTTTTGTCAATGACTTTCTTAACAGAATCCAACTCTGTTTGAAGTGCTTCTTGTTCTGTATCGAGCTGTTTTAAACGCAGTTCAAGAGTTCTGTCAGTTTCTTGCAATTCTTCGGTTTTTGCATTTATATCTGCAATTTCTTTTTCGTACTGCGATTTATCATATGTATACTGTGCCATCGCATCATTATAGCCTTGTTCATCATAGTTTTGTGATTGAGTCAGGCTGTATGAATGTGTGCCATTTTCATCCGTCCAGTAAATAGAGTTAAATATACCTGATGAAGTTGTACCTAAAGTCGCATTTTCAATTGTTTTGGATACATCTTGTGTAGTAGGCATAATATTAAACATATCTACTGTTTGCGATGATGTATCTGCTGGGTCAAATCCGGATTTTGTTGCATTTATATAAAATGTAGTATTTGTTGCTGTATTTGTATATCTGTAATATGTGTCAGCAGGATCATTATATGAAACATTTCCGGCTTTGTTAAATTCTTCTGCGTCGGTTTCTGAAATTCCTGATATCGGACCGGCTAAATCAAATTGATTACCATTTGAGAGCCTTATTTTGTAACTGCCTGCCGAGCCAATTACAGAAATTTCTTGATCTTTTGACGCACCGTACTGTGCAACTGTCTCTTTTGACGTAAGTGTAACAGAATATGTCTGAGGATTTGAACCTGCATTTTCTGTTATAGATGACAAAGTAACTTTTCCGTCAGAACTGTTGGGATCATTGTATGTGTATTCATCTGTATAGTAATCTGATTGTGAAGGAGCTGTTGGAACTTCTAAACTCAACAATCTTCTAAATAAACCTGCACTCTCATTTGCAAGAGCGGTTCTTTGTTGGTTAACTTGTTGTCCTTCAAACTCAACATTTGTTTTTCTTGCTGTCAGGCCTAAATATCTTGCCTGTGATGCTGCCATACCCATATATTTTGTCTCCGTTCTTAACTTACTAACTAACCTACTTTTTATTTAATTATTTTTTTACTAATGTCAAAACTTTATCTTTATATACTCTTTTTCTATTATAAAGGCGTTTAAATGCTTTTTTAAAGCCTTTTCGATTAAAAATCATATGTTTGATGTATGCTCCAATTTAAAATAAAGGCCGGCTTTTGGGCATTCGGCTTAATATGATATGCATTAATTTTGCAAATGCATTAAAAGCCGGCTAAATCGGAGTATTATGCAAATGTTTTAAATGTTTCTTCTATGTTCTTGTCTATAACCTTTTTAACTGCTTCCATTTCTGTTTGAATTGCCTGTTGTTCAGTATCAAGTTGATCAAGGTGCAATTCTAATGTTTTATCTTGTTGTTGGATTATTGTTGTTTTTGCATCAATATCAGCAATAGTTTTGTCGTATATTGCTTTTTTTGCAGTATATGTTTCCATTGCTGCATCATATGCATCATCGTCTTGTATTGTTTGTTGTGTTAATTTGCAAGTAATTCTTGTTGCATTTTCAATAAGCTCACCTGATTCTCTGTCACCGTTTACGTATTGGTCATCAGGATAAAATGAAATGTAGTCGTATCTTCCCGTACCGTCTGATGATGTTGTCAGAATCGCATCGTCTATATGGAAAAATTCTTCTTTTTCATAGCTTTGAGCAGAATATGTTTTTAAACCGCCATCTGCTTCGCCTTGTGCAATTAAATCTTCGACGGTCATATCCGGGCCTGTTGCGGGAATGTAGTATTCTACATTTGTCTGCGGGTTTGTATATTTGAAGTAGTAATCACCTTCTTGAGGATAAGATGATTCGTCGTTATTTCCGCCTGCTTTTTCTGCGTCTTGAAAATAAGGTGTCAGCCCGTCAAATGTGTTTGGACCGTATATTGTCATTGCGGTACCACCGTTGACGCTGATTTGATATGTTGAATTGTCATCTTTCAGCGAAATATTATATCTGTTTGTACTTTCGCCGGATGGTACTATTGTTCCGATATTTGATAATACAGAAGCTTTTTTTGTTGAACCCGATATTGTGTAAGTATATTGTCCTGTTGAAGCTTCAGTAGGATTTCTATAAATGCTGTCTAATGAAATTGATTCTGAAGTTGAAGTATCAGTAAATGTGTAAACAGTCTTTGTGTAGTCTGTTGCCATTGGTGGAGTTGGCACTTCGAGTGCCAGCATTTGATTGAACAAACCTGCACTTTGGTTTGCCAGAGCAGTTCTTTGTTGGTTAATTTGCTGGCCTTCGTACTCTGTGTTGGTTTTTCTGGCTGTCAAGCTCAAATATCTGGCCTGTGATGCTGCCATTCCCATTGCTGATACTCCTTTAGTTTTTTATTTTTGCATATCTGTAATGTTTATCGACATGTGTTTGCAGAAACTTTAGGAATTTTACTTATTATGTTACAAAATGTTTACATTAATATTTTATAACCCTGTAATATTGTATCCTACACTGTATTTGCTACCTGTATTTTTATTAATTATTTAATTTATAATGTCAATATATTTTCTTCTACTTTTGTAACAAAAGTACTGGACAAAATGTATTATTTGTGTAAATATAGTGTATACAGTACAATTGTGTGCTTAAAAATTAGTTAAGGTAGTCACATGAGAATCAGAAAATACCAGAAACGACAATTTTATACTAATTAGAAGTCTTCGCAATATTTTGAAAAGATTGCATTAATTTGCATGAGCATAGAACGGATTTTGTGAAGTCTTCTGATAAATTCGGAAGGCTTTTTTGTCTCATATAATTGCAATGTTACAAAATATCAATATTTCAGCTTTTAATAGCACATAATATTATTCAGACACATTAATTTAAAATAACATCAAGGAGAATATTAAATGTTTAATAACCGACGAAATACACAGTTAAGAAAAAACGGAAAAATTGTATTAGTTATGAATCTTGTATGGGGTCTATAATCCCATCTGTGTATAAAGGAATTATAAATGTTTATTAATAAATTAACTTCAGCATTTGGCGATCACTCTTCATTATTACCGTTATTTACAAAAGATGTAGTAAACAGTGCCGGTATGACAGCATTTTCTTATGAAGCCGGCGGAAAAATAGAAGCAAAAGACAGATTTATCGATGAATTCGGTACTCAAGCTATTTGGATGGGCGGTCTACCGTTTTTTAAATGGGGTATTGATAAAACTGTATATAAACTGGCAAAAATTAATCCTGATATTGATGTAAGGCTTTTAAAAGATAAAGAACAGCTTTCAGTTGCTCAAAAATATGCACAAAGCATAAAAGGCAGAGATGAGATTGCTGCTTCATTATCAGATGCAGTAAAAAATACAAAATTGGCAAGAGGTCTGTTTTTAGGCAAATTTTTTACAGCTACTGCTCTGACTTTGGCCTCATTTTTTACTTTAGTAAAAGCAAAACAGTATTATACAAAAAAACAAATTGAAAAACAGTTTTGGGCAAAGAAATCCCAAGAAAGTGCTTATAACAATAATATAGCCAAAAGTCCTGCATTTAAGGCTTTTGCTATTCAAGAGAATGAAAACAAAAAAAATCCTTCAAAAAATGTTTCATTCAAAGGTTTGGGTTCTGCTCTCAGCAGTTTTATGTTTGATCCTGTAAAAAATCTATTTATTGTTGATGCAGGTATTACTGGAGAAAGGCTTATCAACTCTAGGACAAAGATTGAATTTGCTGAAACTGCAATCAAAGAAGGCAGTCTGTTATTCTTCCTTTATGTTGCCGGCAGATATGTACAAAAAGGTATTGAAAAGCTTAGTGAATTTGCGGGCAAACCTATAGATTTGCATGCTGAAGTCCTTTCATCTGACGAATTGAAAAGAGCAATAAAAACAGGAAAAATAAATGATGATATTTCTGTAATAAAAAATCTTATGAGCGATAAAAAGGCTTTATTTGAATATTTGTATGATTCAAAGAATCAAGACAATTCTGTTATAAAAGCCGCTAAACAATCGGGTGTAATAAAAACTATTGTCGATGGTACGTGGTTACAAAAATTATCCGGCAAAGGTATTAATACCAATATTATTGATTCTCACCAATATATCAAGCCGGATAATATAAATGATATTGCTTTGTATTTGGAAAAATTAGTTAAAAAAGCACCAAAGGATGAAAAAGCTCTTGAAAAATTCCTTAAACAATGCAGAAATATGAAAATAGCATCAGTTGCAGGTAATATGGGTATTACTTGTATGTTTCTCGGGTTAATCGTACCTCATGCAATGATGAAATACAGAGAAAAACAGCAAAACGGCAACAAAAATTTCCATGTTCAATCTCAAATTGAGCAACAGCTTGAAAAAAGCTTTAAAGGCAGAGTAGCATAGAATATTATACACGCGAGTCGCATATGTGAAATGAACCGGTTTTTACAAGATTATTGTTTCGGTTCTATCGGCCTGTATGCCTGCGGATAATAATAGTCTTCTTTAAAACCCAGTCTTCTGTACATTTTCAATGCAGGGTAATTGTCGGTTTCCGTGCTTGCATTTACTTCTGAAAACGATTTTCCGTACTTAGAAAGCATTTTGCCAAGTGTTGTATGCAACAAAGACAATCCCAAGCCCTTTGAACAGTGTTCTTTAGAAATTCCAATCAAAGGGATATTTGCTATTCTTCCTGCCGTGATATTAGCAAAACAAACGCCAATAGGCTTTTTATTGTACAACAGAACAGATGTGCAATCCGGTAAAAATCTGCCGTAAATATCCATTGTGATTTTATTCAAAATATCCTTGCTGCCTTCGATTGACGAAAATCTTGGGTCAAAAAGTGCGTCAGAAGTGTCTTTGAAAGCTGTGTTTATAACATTAACAAGTTCATTTTCATATTTTTTATCATAACTTATGATTTTGTAGCCATCCAATAAAGGAAGAGGCTTAAATTTTTTGAATATTTCTAATGAAACATCATTATTAAAATAAAATCTGACCACTGAAAGGCCTACAAGTTTAAAACCGAAATTTGTTATTTCAGGTGTAAATTCTTCTTGTGAACCAAGCATAGGGTATGTAACTACTTTTTCTTTTAAAATTTCAGAATTTAGCTCTAAAAATCTTTCCATCAATAATTTTCTTTTTTCATTTTTGTTTTCATCTCCAATACAATGAATTATATTGAGTTCAAGCGATTCACTAATTTCTGTAGTGTAAACCATAAATGCAGTTGGTATTGAGTCTTCAAACAAAATGAGACATTTGATAAGATTTTCGTTTACACTTGCCGTAAAATCGTCGTATTCAAGCGGTTCAAGTTCAAATTTGTATTCGGAGTAGGCTTTTGTTTTAAAGTCATTATACAATCCTTTGAATATATTTTTATATTCATCTGAATATTCATGAACCTGATATTTTAAAGTTTGTGTCATTATTCTAACTCCAATTTTGTTTTATCAATGTCTAACATATGATGCATTTTATTGGCCTTTGTGCACAGGTATTTATAATTGTACTTTGTACATTCAGAATCCACATGCACTCTTTCTTCTATTTCAAGGCCGTATCCTTCGAGTCCAATTATTTTTTGCGGATTATTTGTTATAAGTTTAAATTTTTTGAAACCCAAGTCCAGTAATATTTGAGCACCGTCTCCGTAGTCTCTTAAATCTGAATTGAATCCCAAAGACAAATTGGCCTGCACAGTGTCTTCACCTTTGTCTTGAAGAGCATACGCTTTGATTTTGTTAACAATTCCTATGCCTCTTCCTTCGTGATTCATAAGATACACAACAGCACCTTTTCCGTAATCGTTAATCATCTTCATAGAATTTTGTAATTGGCTGTTGCAGTCACATCTAAGGCTGTGGAAAGTATCTCCAGTAAGACAAATACTGTGCATTCGTACAAGCGGAATTTTGTCAGAACCGTCATCTTTAAGCAAAGCCACATGCTCTTGTCCTGTCAAAACATGCCTGTAACCAAGCAGTCTAAAATCCCCAAAAGCAGTGGGCAGATTAACTTCCGCTTCACGAATCATCAATTTTTCATTTTTAAGACGATGTGCAATTAATTGTGCAACGGTAATAAACTTTATATTGTGTTTATCTGCAAATTTTCTTAAATCATCACGTCTTGCCATAGTTCCGTCTTTATTGACAATTTCACAACAAACAGCAGCATCGCTAAGACCGGCAAGCTTACACAAATCAACAGAAGCTTCTGTATGTCCGACTCTTTCCAAAACTCCGCCTTGTTTGGCAATCAAAGGAAAAATGTGTCCCGGTTGTCTAAAATCAACAGCTGTCGAGGTATCTTTTGCAAGTAATTTTAACGTAACAGAACGGTCTAATGCCGAAACACCTGTCGTTACACCATATTTGGGATCTGCATCAATGCTTTGGGTAAAAGCAGTCCCTTTTATGTCTGTATTGTGCTTGACCATATAATCTAGACCGAGCTTTTGTGCTCTCTTTGGACTGAGCGGGGCACAAAGAACACCTTTTGCTTCTGATATCATAAAATTTACGTTTTCTACAGAAGCAAACTCCGCTGCACAAATAAGATCGCCTTCATTTTCTCTTGATTCATCGTCGGCAACAATAACCATACCACCGTTTTTTATTGCATTTATTGCGTCTTCTACGGTGTCAAAACGACATTCCGATGTAAAATCTGAAAATTTATTTTTAATTGTGTTAATTAACGACATTAAAGAAATCCGTTTCTTTCTAATAAGTCCAAATCAATATTACTATTATTATGGTTCGATGATAAATAATTTTCAATATATTTTGCTATTATGTCAGTTTCAATATTGACAGTATCATTGACTTTTTTGTATTGCAAAGTAGTTGCTGTGTATGTGTGAGGTATAATCGCAATTTTGAATGAATTATTATTTTTATCGGCAACAGTTAAGCTTATTCCGTCAATTGTAACTGAACCTTTTTTTATAATTTGTTTTAAAAATTCCTCTTTTGTATTAAAAGTAAACTCAAATGATTCTCCGTGTTTTATAATATCAGCAATAACTGCCGTTCCGTCAATGTGCCCTGAAACAATATGTCCGTCCAACCTGTCAGATAACTTTATAGGTCTTTCTAAATTTACTTTTGTGCCTTGTGTGTACTCTTTAAAATTTGTCACGGAAAGAGTTTCAGGCGTAGCATAAACTGAAAAATTGTCGGAAGAAATATCTGTAACAGTTTGACAGGCCCCATTTATTGCAATGCTGTCGCCGATTTTTAATGAATTTATTGCAATATTGGATTGTATTGTTAAATATAAACCACCGGCAGTTTTTTTTACTAATAAAATTGTGCCTATTTCTTCTGTTAATCCTGTAAACATAGATACAAAGTAACACAAAAACAACATTTTCTGAACAGTAGTTTTATGCTATTATTCGGCTAAGGAATGAATACATATGTTGTCTGACTTATTAAAAGATAAACACTGTTTTAAGCTTGTTTGCGGTGCAGGAAATGAAAATCCGGTAGAAGTGGAAAGACTTGTTGCCCTGTATTCTGTGGCCGGTGCAAATTTGTTTGACTTGTCTGCAAATCCCGAAATTCTTGAAGCTGCACAAAGAGGTTTGGCACGTTCAGAAATTAACACAGACAGATATATATGCGTTAGTATTGGTTTACCTGGTGATCCTCATGTAAGAAAAGCAGCAATTAATAATAATTGCTTAAAATGTAAAAAATGCATACTGTCTTGTCCGCAGCAGGCAATTTCCTGTGTTTCCGGTGATATATTAGTTGATACTAAATGTTGTATAGGTTGTGGAAAATGTACTTCTGTTTGTCAACACAGTGCAATTGATTTTGTTGACAAACCATTTGATATAACAAAATTACTGCCTGAATTGATATCAAAATACAAAATTGATTGCTTAGAATTGCACCCCAACATATACGGTGATGATTACGTATTTGATACTTGGAAGTATTTTAACAGTATTTTCAACGGCTTGTTAAGTGTATGTCTTGACAGAAGCAAACTTGGTAACGACAAATTGGTTGAGCGTATCCAAAAAATGCGGAAAATAAATAAATTGACTGAAATGATTGTTCAGGCGGACGGTTCTCCTATGTCAGGCGGAAAAGATGATTACAAAACAACTTTGCAGGCTGTTGCAACAGCAGAAATAGTATCCGATAAAATACAAGATTGTTATATTTTGGTTTCAGGAGGTACAAATTCAAAAACTTCTGAACTTGCGAAGTTGTGCAATGTTCCTGTAAATGGTGTTGCAATAGGTTCATTTGCAAGAAAAATAGTAAAAGATTATATAAGCAGAGACGATTTTTTTGAAAATAAGGCTGTGTTTGACAAAGCACTATATATTGCAAAAAAATTGGTGGAGCAAACTTTTTATTATATGAATTAATTTTTAATTAGTTTTCTCACATGTCTTGCAACAGCTTCGCCCATAGAAAAACAAGATGTCTGAACTCTCAAAGCCGCTTGTGCACTGAAATCAGAAGAGACGTTTCTCCCAGCAATAAACAGATTGTCATAGTCAGATGCCTCTAAGCATTCAAACGGCAATTCATAACCTTTGACCGGCATTTCAAGAGTTGATTCATTCTTTTTGTAAGAGTGAATATCAATGGGATAATCTGCGTGCAGCACCGGGTTTTGAATGTTTTCACCTTTTAAAATATTATCTTTTGTATAAATTTTCTTTCCCCGTACTCGTCTGGATTCCCGAACCCCAATCATATCGGCAATATTGGATATATATGAGTTTTCAAAACCAGGAAAATTTCTTTTTAAAAACAAATATAACCTCCATATTTGCTTTCTGGCTTTTATTAAAGCTTTGGATACTGCTGTTGGATTAAGTGGGTCAATATCGTTGTCCAGCAAGACTCTTGGACAATTTAAAGACACGGTACCTTGCATGCCGGGTATGGTAAACAACTGAAAATAAGAAGCATCTTCTTCTGTGATTTCGCCATTTTCTATGCCCTTTTTAAACACGGGCCACAATGCCCAATTCTTGTCTTCATCCCATGTACATGCTGTTGAAAGGTGTATATTTCCGTCAATAATACACGATGTTGTAACATTTCTATCTTTATCAAAATTGATTATCCAATCAGAGAATTTTTTTAAATCAATTCCGGAAATATGAAAACGTAATGTCAGAGGTTGTCTAAGAGAATTATTTTCCAAAATTTTATTTTTTAAAATTGCTGAAAAATTTCCATCGCCTGTTGTGTCTAAAAAATAGCTCGAGTCGATATATAATGATAACATTTTTGAGGTGATACATGCAGTTTTTATATGTTTATTATCTGTAATTGCATTTACAACTTCTGAATTATACAGTACATTGCATCCAACGCTTTCCAACATGTCGTCTAGTGCTATTTTGGCAAGTTCAGGATTAAACCAGCCAATATTCCCGTCACAGTACGTAGCTTGTCCACCATATTCTTTCAGTTTTGAAGCAAAATCAGTTAAAAATTCACAATTTATTCCTAAAGTATTTGATTTCATTGCAGGCATTACCAATGCTGAAGTGATTGTTCCTCCGAGATGAATATTTTTTTCTATAATTATTGTTTTGAGCCCAAGTTTTGCTGAAATATATCCGGCTGCAACGCCTGCTGTGCCTCCGCCGCAAATTAGTAAGTCATATTTATTCATTTATTTTGCTCCATTTTTTAGCTTTGATGTAACTGCTTGATGATAATAGGTTTAATTCCAGTTTTCTCTTGTTGTGGTCTTCAATGATGTCTTCACAACTTGATGATAAATTTTTATCTGAATAGTAGATTCCGGCATTAGTGTCAAATATTAGACCTAAATCATAATCATTTAATTTGTTCAATATCAAATTATTATTTTTTGATGCAATTGTGCCACACTGTCTGTTCTTGTTGTCAAAAAATTTGCCTACATAAAATCCTGACTCCAACATAGCGTGCCTTACGGCAGCTGAATTAGAATATGTCACAAGCTGACAATTTGCATCCGCAAGACGATAGAGTTCTTTAAAAAACTCAACTGTCCATAATAAAGGTTGTTTTGTTGGGGTAAAGGCATCTAAAAATATAATGTCATAGGTGCCTGACAACATTTTAATTGTGTTACGTGCATCGTCAAAATATGTATTAAAAATAAATTTGCTGTAATTTAAGGGCTTTGGTACTCTTTTATTGCGTTGCGATATACAGTGATAATATATATTATGTAAGAAGGCCTTGTTTGCCTGTTGTGGGATATAAACACTACCTGTTGATTCATTTATTTTGATTAAAGGTCTATAAAAGGGCTCAATATGTTTTTTGCTTTTGAGCATACTGTATAATTTATTGGAGGATGTATCTTTCGAATATAAGTCTTTAAATAATCTGTCAAACAGTATAAATGAAATTTCAGAATACTGCTTAAAATAACCGTCTTTTATGAACGGGGATATGAGTACCAAATTTTTGTTATTTTCAAGTATGTCTATGCTAACTTTGCCTTTGTATTTTGTTTGAATAATTGTTTTTATCAGAGCTTTTGTATTGTATCCGATTCCAAAACAAATATCGAGAATTTTTAATTCTTTGTTTTGTAGATAATTTTTTTTGAAATTCAAAGGTTTGACAAATTTTTGTTCTGCTTCTTCTTTTGCACCATAAATTGAATGATACACATCATTAACAACAGTATTGAATAAACCGACTGAATTATCTTTTGTAAATATAAAGTTTATTGTGTCATTAAAAATCGATGAGTCTATTTTCATGATATTAATTATAAAATTTGTACTCGCTTGTGTGAAATTATTTTATTATCTTAATACATATTTTATCAATATATAACGATACGATACATAATGATAATATTTTTGAGGCTAATTCTAATACTTGCTAAATATTATCGTTATATATCGTATCGTAATAATTTGTTCTTAAATTTTTAATACATAAAATTATCATTCTGAAAAAATTTTTTGAGCGATGTTGTTGAAAAATTTTTAAATTATATTTTATGTAGAAAATTTATTTTGAGTGGGAGAGATATTATGAAATCAATATCGATACTTATGGTGGAAGACCATAAGCTTTTAAGAGTTGGGCTTAGGTCACTTTTTGATGAAACACCCGATTTAAAAGTTATTGCTGAGGCTGAAACAGGAAAAGATGCTGTTGATAAGGCTGATATAATGAAGCCCGACATAATTTTAATGGATATTGGATTGCCTGATATATCAGGCATTGAGGCTACAAAACGCATTCTCAATAATAATGTTGACCAAAAAGTATTGATGTTGACTTCACACATAAACGAAAAAGAAGTTATGGATTCCCTCAGTGCAGGGGCTTACGCCTATGTTTTAAAAGATGTAAATACTGAAATGCTTTCTATGATTATAAAATCTGTGTATAATGGGGCTATATGGCTAGATCCGCAAATTGTTCCGTTGATTAGAGACAAATCTTCCTGTTTTATTCCTCAAAAACAAAATTCCAGAGCGGCTTTCAGGGCACAACATGCAAATTTAACAGAAAGAGAATATGAAGTATTAAAATTGGTAGTAGATGGCCAATCAAATTCCGAAATAGCCAATACTCTCACAATTAGTGAACATACAGCTAAGGCACATGTCTGCAACATAATACAAAAACTGGTTGTGGATGATAGAACGCAAGCCGCTGTTAAAGCAATAAAAGAAGGGCTTGTTTAGCTGCAATGTTTGATTAATGATTTTAGTACTAATTCTGCGTCAGCAACAATAGCTATATCCGCTGCTTTCATAATAGGGGCATTTTTATCAGTGTTTATCGCAATAATCTTGTCTGAGTTTGTAATTCCGACCATATGCTGCATTGCACCTGATATGCCGAATGCTATATACAATTTTGGTGATATAGAATTTCCGGTTTGTCCAACTTGTATAGATGGTTCGGCCCAGCCTAATTCAATTGCGGCTCTTGTCGCAGCGGGTTTTGCGTGAATAATATCACACAGTTTGTAGATAAGCTCGAAATTGTCTTTGCTTTTTAAACCGAGTCCGCCTGATACAATTATCTCAGAACAAGTCCAGTCTTCTATTTGTGGTTTAGGCGTGCAGTTAATTACCTCATACAAATATTCTATTCCCGGATTTTCAGGGTGTATTGTTACAACTTCATTTGTAGAAATATCAGATTTTTGTGTTTTGAATGCACCGGGACGTATTGTTGCAAAATTTGGTCTGGTCTTTGATACAATTGTTGCCATCATTTTCCCGCCATATGTCGGTCTTGTTGCGAGCAAGTTATTTTGTTCATCAATTTCTATGTCCGTACAATCGGCTGTAAGTCCTATATCAAGCATGGAAGCTGTTCTGGGAGCCAAATCCCTTCCATTTTCTGTTGCACCCATCAAAAGTATATCCGGGCAATTATTTCTTACAAATTCTGCAAGTGATTTTGCATATACACAGGTTTGGAATGTATCAAATACACTGTCAGTAAGCACGTATATTTTGTTTAAAGGTAATAAAGATAAGTCATCGCTTAATTCGGATTTTGTTTTTTCGTCGCAAAGCAAAACACCGTTTATTTCTGCATTCTCATTGACTGATTTTATTTTAGAAATAATTTCTTCAGTAACTTTTTCAATTTTCTTGTTATTAATTTCTATATAAACTAATACAGTGCTACACATTGTTTTCCCTACATTTATTTATTTCATTTATTATAAATTCAGCACAGTTATCTATATTATTATCTTCTAAAATCATAGTATCTCTTGAGATTTCGTATTTGAAAGCTTTTTTGACTTGTGTCGGAGAACCTGACAGACCGATTTTAGAATTATCAGCTTTTATTTTATTTGCGTCATATGCATCAATCACAGCTTTTTGTGCTTTAATATATCCGTTTATATTCGGTATAATTTCTGTATTTGACAGAGTTGTTGCTATTAACAGCGGGAAGCCGGATTTTATTTCTTCTGTAGCGGTTTTAGTATCTTTTATCCACAGTGAATAAGCCTCATTTATTTCTTTCAATGCAACAACACTTGTAATCTGATTTATATTAAGTTTCTCTGCCATAGATGACGGAGTTTGTGCTGTATCTCCATCTATGGCTTGCTGTCCGCAAATAATCATCTTAAAATCAGGAATTACTTCTTTTATAAACTGAGAAAGGGTATATGCTGTTGCAAGTGTATCTGCTCCGGAGAATTTTTTATCAGTAAGAAGTGCACCTTTGTCGCAACCCATTGCAATTGCTGTTTTTAAAACATTTTCTGCTTGAGGCGGGCCCATAGTAACAGCAGTAATTTCGACATCAATATTTCTATTTTTCAGTATATATTTAACATTTTTTGCAAGTTGTATAGCACCTACATCATATGGGTTTAATATAGAATCCAGTCCGTCTCTTTGTATGGTATTATTTTTAGTCCATTTAATATCTGAAGTATCAGGTACTTGTTTTATGCAGACTATAATATTAAACTTCATCTAAAATATGTCCAATCCTAAATCAATGACCTGTGCTTTTGCAACAATAGCACTTGTTGAAATCACATCAACACCTGTAGATGCAATTTTATTAATTGTATTTATTTTAACATTACCGCTCGCTTCAACAATAGCCCTGTTATTTATTAATTTTACACACTCTGCCATTAAATCAGTCGGCATATTGTCAAGCATAATAATGTCACAGCCGGTGTTTAAAGCTTCTTGCACTTGTTCATAAGTATCGCACTCAACTTCTATTTTGTGAGTGTGTGAGATATTTTTTCTTATTAATTCAACAGCTTTTGTTATTGAACCGGCATGTTTTATGTGATTGTCTTTTATCATTACGCAGTCAGAGAGGTTGAATCTGTGTAGTTTTGCACCGCCAACCATAACGGCATATTTTTCAAACATTCTAAAACACGGTGTGTTCTTTCTTGTGTCAGTAACGTAAGCATTGTAAGGTTTTATTGCGTCTTGGTATTTTTTAGTTTCTGTTGCAATACCGCACATCCTTTGCATATAGTTTAATGCTGTTCTTTCTCCTGTTAATATAGCTTGTGCCGGACCTTCAACAGTTGCTAAAGTTGTACCTGCTTGTACAAAATCACCGTCCGTGACTTTAAAATCCACTGTCACTTCATCAGAAAGTATTTTAAAAACATTTTTAAAAACATTGATACCACAGACAACACAATCTTCTCTCGTATTCAGACTTGCTTTTAGTGTGCTGTCATTTTCATATAAAAAGTCAGTCGTTATGTCTCCTGAAGCTATATCTTCTTTTAAGGCATTTTTTATATGTTCTTCTACCCAAAAATCATATAACAACTTTTGTGTCATTAGGTATATCCTCGAGTCCTGTTTCATTTTCAGACAAACAATTGTTTGTTGCATCTGCTCTGTAGTGTGCTCCTATTGAATCTTTTCGTTCTAAGGCTGCTGATGTTATACATTCAGCTACACATAGCATATTTCTGAGTTCGTATTCCTCAACAGAGTTGCACCTGAATATTTCTTTGTTGCATTTTAATTTACTTTTTATTTCGTTTATATCTGACAATGCTTCAATTAGTGAGTCTTCTGTTCTTATTATACCGACATTATTCCACATTGTGTTTTTTAATCTTTGTATAAGTAAGTCTGTATCTGATGCATAATCATAGTCATTTTCATCATATGCAGCATATTTTTTAATTGTAGTCATTATTTTTTCATCAATTACTTGAGAAGGCGTAAAATTCTTTTTAGAAAGGGTATTAACAAGTTCATATGCCGAAACTACACATTCCAGCAGCGAATTACTTGCCAATCTGTTTGCACCATGCAGTGAAGTACAAGCTGTTTCTCCAATTGCATACAGGTTGTCGATAGATGTTTTGCCGTTAATTTCAGTTTTTATACCGCCCATGCAGTAATGTGCAGCTGGCGAAACGGGTATGTAGTCCTTTGTTACGTCTATGCCGTTGTCTAAACAAGTTTTATAGATATTGGGAAAACGTTTTTTGATTTTATCCACATCTATTAATGTTGCGTCTAAAAAGACTTTGTTTCCTTTTGATAATTGTCCAAAAATTGCCCTAGCCACCACATCTCTCGGTGCCAAATCTTTTTGCGGATGCTCTGACATAAAATATTCACCGTTTTGATTTACGAGTTTTGCACCTTCCCCTCGAACGGATTCTGAAATCAGAAATCTTGAGTCACTATCTTCCATAGAAAGAGCTGTAGGATGGAATTGAATAAATTCCATATCTTTTGTCTTTGCACCTGCTCGCAATGCAAGTGCAATTCCATCACCTGTTGTGACAGAAGGATTCGTTGTATATTTGTATATTTGTCCGGTACCGCCTGTAGCCAAAATAGTTACAGGTGCATACAAGGCTTCGTATTCTTGTGTTGCTGAATTATAAGAAATTATACCTCTGCAATTATTTTTTGAATCAACTAGCAAGTCTGTTGCCAGTGTTTCTTCATAGATAGTTATATTTGATGCAATAGATGGCTCATTCTTTACTTTATTTACCAGTTCTTTTTCTATGCCGTATCCTGTAGCATCTCCGCCTACATGTAAAATTCTTCTTACACTGTGAGCACCTTCAAGTGTAAAGTTGATTTCGTTTTTGTCATTTCTGTCAAATTTGACCCCATATTTCATTAAATCTTTTATTGCATGATTGCTGTTTTCAGATACAAACTTCACAACATTAAAATCACATAATCCGCAGCCGGCTTTTATTGTGTCAGAGACATGAAGACTTATGGAATCAATCTTATTTTCAGGTAAAACACCAACAATTCCGCCTTGTGCATATCTGGAGTTTGATTCTGACAGTTGAGATTTTGTCAGCAGCAAAATACCATCAGGAAGTTTTACGGTTTCTGAGAGTTTAATTGCTGCGTAAAGTCCGGCAATACCACTGCCAACAATTATCACTGAATATGTTGAATGTTTCATCGGCATATATACCTCTTTAATCAATTTTAATACAAATAAATAATTTTTGCTACAGTACAGTCAGGTAATAGCATAAATAATTTGCAATTGTCTATTTTTACGTTACTTTAGTAGTAAATACATATCTTATTTAAATTCAAATTTAATTTTGTTAACTTTTGTTAATATTAAATTTTGAACTAACAAAAAAAAATATATTCGGTTATTTATCCAGTAACAGCAATACATTTTTAGCATGGAGGAAAAATGATTCAACAACCAACAGCATATGTTCCGGCACCACCTGCGGAATTTAATGCAATTAAAATTAATATCTCAGGTGCAAAAGTTGATGCACCTCAACAAGGCCCACAACCTCCGGTTCCTCCGGTTACACAGGCTCCGTCTCCTGAAAATGCAGGCCAAAATTTAAACATTAATGCATAATTGATATATTTATATTACTAGTCGAAATATATTGTTAAGATTTATTAAATTAATCTTTTATATTAGCAATTTTAAACATTGAGATTTATTTAATAAGTATCAACAGAAACATTTATAAGGGGAAAAACATGATTCAAGCACCTTTACCATCAAATTACGGATACACTCAGCCGGCAGTACTGCAATATCCTCAACAAACTCCTGCTGAATTTAATGCTATTAAAATAAATATTCTTGATCCTAAAGTAAACGCACCGGGTGCTCAGCAGCCATCTGCATATGCTTATCAACAAGCACCGATTTATAATTACCCGGTTGCTCAAACTCAGGCTTATTATCCGCCGGTTCAAACACAAGTACCGGCTTATACAGTACCTGTTCAGCAAGCTCCAGTTGTTCAACAGCAAGGTCAAGTTGTAATGCAGCAACCTCAACCTGCACAGGTAAATGTTCCTGCACCTCAGGTTGTTAATCAACAGACTGTAAACCAAGCTCCTCCCTCCGTTTTGGAACAGCCTGCTCCTGTAGAAGCACCTTCACAGGTACCTGTACAAGAACAAACACCGGCATTGAACGTACCTGCTTTCACACAGCGTATTAAATCCGATAACTTAGAAGATGTTGGCAAAGCTATAGAAGAAGTTGCTGATATCGCTCAAACCAGACCTGCTCCGGAATTGTTGGATACTGATTTAATGGAAGCTTTGCTTGGTGTAATCGGTAAAGACAGCAGCACACTCGAAGCTCCGACTGACAGACAAAAAGACTTGAGACAACAAGTTTTGGAAGGCAAACAGCTTTCCGAAGCAGATATGGCTGAAGCAAATAAAATTTCTCCTCTTGAAATGGCTGAAAGAAATAAACAATATGCATTGTTCACAACAGCTATTCTTCAAAACCAATTGATAGATGAGTTCAAAAAGACAAACAATATAACTCCAGACATTAAGGACCTTCCGGGTATGGAACAAATTGTTACAACTATCAAAGACAACCCGAATCCGATGTTGAGAGCAAGCGGTTTAGCTGCACTTGCATACAATGCAAGACCTGAATACAAACCTGTAATGAAAGAAATCTTTGAACTTTCAAAACAAGATGCTGATGAAAACGTTCAAAAAGTTGCAGCAGAAGGACTTGCAAAGTTGGAAAATATTCCTAACGCATAAATAACAGTTAGATATTATAAAAAAGCAGACATTATTAAGTGTCTGCTTTTTTAATTAAGAATTTGTAATGTACTAGACTTTAAATAAAAAATCAATTTTAATAAAAATATGTCAGAGGAGATTAGTAAAAAAGTTATAAATATATTCAGCAGGCACATAAAAAACAAGCCGACGGGTACAAATGAAAAAGTACGCTCATTTGCCGGTTATAGTTATGTCAGAATGGACAAAGACGTTAACGGCTATCCTTTTAAAGAAGAAAACCTATTGAATTATGCTAAAGACTGTCATTATATCGTAAAGGTCATGCGTTACAAAAACGGTTCACCATCTTTATATAGTTATAACGTGCCAAATGAAAAGCTTCTTGATTTTCTTTTGATGTTTAGAAATAATGAGTTAGACGGAACAATTATTGAAATTGACAAATTTTTGCCGAAAAGTATTATCTGAATAAAGTTTTAAGTATGAAAAAAATTGATGAAGAATCTCTTAAAAATCTTCTTTTTAGCGTGAATAAACCATATCAATATGCAGGAAATGAGTTGTATTCTTATAATAAAGACTTTGAAAAGTCTGATGTCCGTTTTGCAATTGCTTTTCCTGACAAATACGAAATTGGGGCAAGCAATCTCGGACACAGAATAATTTATGAAATTTTGAATTCAATTGACGGCTGCATGTGTGACAGGGCTTATGCACCAGATACAGATTGCAAATCATTTATGACAAAGCACGCTATAAATCTTTATGGAGTTGAATCGAAGGTTTCTTTGTCTGAGTTTGATTTGCTTGGATTTTCTTTACAATATGAGCTTGCATACCCTACTATGCTTGCTATGCTCGATTTGTCAGGTATTCCTGTTCATTCATCTGACAGAAAGAATGTACATCCTATAGTGCTCGCAGGAGGCCCGTGTACATACAATCCGGAGCCAATAAAGAATTTTATCGACGGTTTTTTGGTTGGTGACGGTGAAGACATTCTCAAAGAAATTGTTGAGGTTTATAAAGAGGCTAAGTGTAAAAACTCTTCCAGAATTGATACATTGAAAAAGCTTGCTGACATTGAGGGACTATACGTACCGGCTTTTCATGATGGTAAAACCATAAAGAAACGTATATATAATTTCAGTACTGATACAATCCCGACAAAATCACCAGTACCTTTTTCTACATCAGTTCATGACAGAGCTGTTGTTGAAATAAGAAGGGGCTGCGGAAGAATGTGTCGTTTCTGCCAGCCAGGACATGTAAACCTTCCTATAAGAGAGAGGAAAGCCACTGAAATAATAAGTAAAACAAAAGAGCTTGTTAGAAATACAGGTTATGACGAGTTTTCAATGTTGTCACTTTCCTCTAATGACTATACAAACATTGAGCCGGTTTTGGAAGAACTTACCTGCTATTTTAGTGATAAAAAAGTTTCTGCATCATTGCCCAGTCAAAGAATAGACAGATTCAATATCAGGCTCTCAAATTTGGTAAAGGATGTACGAAAAACTACAATAACCCTTGCTCCGGAGGCGGGTTCACAGAGATTGAGAGATGTCATCAATAAAAATATATCCGAAGAACAAATAATCAATACTACTCTTGATTGCTACAAAAACGGGTACGATAGTATAAAATTTTATTTTATTTTAGGATTGCCGACAGAAACATATGGTGACATTGATGAAATGATAGCATTGTTATCTAATATTAAATCAAAAGCCAAACAAATCAAAAGCGAATTTGGTTTTAAACAAGATTTAAAATTAAATTGTACATTGTCGATTTTTGTTCCAAAACCGTTTACCCCTTTTCAATGGTGCGGACAAAATTCACTTGATTTGTTATCAGAAAAAATTGAATATATACGAGAAAAATCGCGTTCTCTCAAGGGTGTGCGTATAAAAATTCATGAAAAATTTATATCTGTTATTGAAGCTGTTTTGACACGTGGCGATTCCTCATTATGCAATTATATTGAAGAATTATACAAAAACGATTGTTATTTGGATGCTTGGGACGAAAACTTTGACAAGGATAAATGGTTTAAAATTGCCGAGGACTGTGGTATATCTTTGTCTGAGCTTGCACAGAAAAAATACGATACAGATGACAAACTTGCTTGGGATTTTATTGATATAGGCATAAATAAAGACTGGTTTGTAAATGAATACAATAAGGCATTGGATAGCAAATCAAGTGTACCATGCGAAACAAAATGTTCAAATTGCGGTGTTTGCAGTAATTACAATGTATCAAAGGTTACAGACAATTCTTATACACCAATTTTTTCTGAAAGAAAAGACTATTCTGAATTAAACAGAAAGAAATACAGGGCCAAAGTTACAAAAAGGGGTTATCTGAGATATCTTTCTCATTTAGATTGGCAAAATACTCTTGTAAAGGGCTTATTCCGTTCACAATTGTCTGTAGTGTTTACAGAAGGGTTTAACCCTATACCCAAAATTTCACTTGGGCCCGCTTTGCCTATATTTGTTGAGAGTGAAACGGAATTTATAGATTTTGAATTATATATTGATAATAGCTTAGAGATTTTTAGTGTTTCTGAAGACAAACAACCTGAGGCAATTATGACAGTACTCAATAATTCATTTGACCCAATGGCTAGAATTATTAATATTTGTGAAATTGACAAAAACACTAAATCTCTTGATACCACAATACAATGGGCAAGATATGAGATAGATTTTCTAAACAAAGATATTTCAAATTTTGATAATTTAATGTATATTAAAGATAAGCTTACTTCACAAGATGATTTATTCTTAAAGAAGAAGACAAAAAAAGGTATAGACAAATTAGTAAACATTAAACAATCAGTAAAAGATGTTGAAATTAAAGACAAAAAACTTTTTGTTACACTAAAAACAGGCCAGAATTCTGATATTCCGTCTGTGCGTGCTGACGATTTAATGAAAATTTTCTATCCCGAAACAAAATTTATTATTACAAGACTGGAAATGTTTGATGAACATTTTAATGTAATGTAAATTAATCAAATGTTTATAGAGTTTGAAGGAATGTACTATGTCAAAATCAATTGTAATTGCAGAACGTGACAATATAGCAGCGGTATTTGAAAATAATAAAATTACTGAATTTTTTATACACAAAGGCGAGATACTGCTGGGTGATGTTTATTTAAGTAAAGTTGAGAATATACTTCCGAGTATAGAGGCTGCATTTGTAGATGTAGGTTCTGATAAAATGGGCTTTTTGCATGCTGCTGATGTAATCGGTAAAGGAGGTTTACAAGACAAGCTGTCTCCAAAGCAAAATTTGGTAGTACAGGTTGTAAAAGAACCGACAGGTCATAAAGGCCCAAGAGTTACTACTTCAATCAGTCTTCCGGGAAGATTTTGTGTTTTAATGCCACAAGAAACCGGAATAAGTGTCAGCAAAAAGATTATGTCATCAAAAGAAAGAGCCAGACTAAAATCTATTGTCAGCCTTCTTAAACCTGTAGGACTGGGTGTAATCATAAGGACTGAAGCAGAAGGTCAAACAGAAGCCGAAATACAAGAAGATTTAGAAATCTTGCTTGAAAAATGGAATACTATTGTTTCTCAGGCAGAGCTTGTGAATGCACCAAATCTTCTTTACAGAGATCAGGATTTATTGTACAGAGTAATTAGAGAAGCATGCACCGAAGACGTAAAAGAAATTGTAGTTGACACTCCTTACGCAATGCACAGAGTGCAGCAGCTTATTCAAAACTGGAATTTGAATAAGAATATTGATATTTCTGTCTACAAAGGCAGTGAACCGCTGCTTGTTGCTTCCGGCGTTAAAAAAGAAATAGAACAGGCTTTGCAAGTCAAAGTCAATTTGCCTTCAGGAGGATATTTGTTTATCCAAACAACTGAAGCACTGACTGTTATAGACGTTAACAGTGGGAAATTTATCAGTTCAGCCACACAAGACGAAACAATACTAAAAACAAATAAAGAAGCGGTTACAGAAATCGCAAGACAGCTTAAATTAAGAAATATTGGCGGAATGATAATAATTGACTTTATTGATATGCTAAGCCGTGCCGACAAGATTGCTATCATGGAAGAACTTGAACTTGCAGTTGAAGATGATAAAGCAAAACCACAAGTCGGACAGCTTTCTGATTTAGGCTTGGTTGAAATGACCCGTCACAGACAGGGACAAAGTCTCGCTGAAATATTTACAAAAAAATGTCCTCACTGCGGAGGTACAGGGCATATATTGGAAGATTTCTGTTTCTCTTCATCTCTTGCGGAAGGCGAACAACGTTCAAAATCTGCTAAATTAAAATTACCAATGAATAATAAAAATAAACATAATGACAAAAATAACAAGGTGTTCAATCATCAATTTAATCAAAACACTAAAGCCGAAAAAAATGAATATGACAGAAGATTGTTGAACAAATCTGATAATATTTCAGCTGAAACGGTTGCAGATACAGAACAGCAGTCTATAAAAGACAATAAAAATAAAAAGTATAATAAGAATAGAAGAAACAATAAGAAGTTGAACAAACAAGAAGTTCAGCAAGAAGTTGTTGATATAATTGCACAAAATGAAAATATTATTGAGCGGGAATCTCAAATAGTTACGGATGAGAATATTCAAATTTCTGAAAATGTTGTTGATATTCAAACAGAAATTCCTGATGAATCTCAAGCTAATAGCAAAAAATCCAAAACAACACGTAAGACTGGCAGAAGAAGATCAAAAAATGCAGAAATACAGGTATCTGAAGTAGCTAATAATGCTGAAACGGTTGAAAGTATATCAGAACCAATCGAACAGCCTGCTAATACAGAAGAGACTAAACCCAAAAAGCCTACAAAAACAAGAAAAGCTTCCAGAACCAGAAAAAAGGCTGCTGATAAGACATCAGAGTAGCATTAGGACAAACATATGAAGAAAATCAACAGACTGTTAATTTTTATATTTTCTTTAATACTTCTGTCGGGTATATTTTTACCTGACATGAAGCATTCGTATTGTGCAAATGCTGTTGTAATCAAGCCAAAAACAGAAATTCAAAAAGTATCTGAATCCAAAAAAGTTTTGGGCAAATTTTTTAAGTCGATGATGCTTGTTGGTGCATCATGTATCTTTTTATTCCTTATTCTTTTATTGTACAAAAAGCTTAAAAGCTCGTCAGTCACAGGCGGAAACTCTGTAAGCTTGGAAAAGAACTTAACTACGCCTGAAACTGTTGAAGATTCAATAAAATTTGTAATTGAAAAATTTTAAACAAAAATTATTCTTCAACGGATTCTTTTTGAGGCGGGCCGTAAGTCTTTATAAGTGCGTTAACAATCTTTGGCATTTGACATATAAAAGAGTAATTTCCGTTTCTTAAGGAGCATTTTGTGCAGTCTGAGTTTATCTCAAAACACTCAATCGCCTGCAATGTCCAGTTTTGCATAATAGACGGTGATATTTCACCGTTAGTTTGAGGCACATATAAATCATTAATAGAAGATGTGTGTTTGACACTATGCACAAGTTTAAGCTGATTATTCAAAGCATAATCTTTAGCTGAATTATTAAGCATATTTACCCCAAGCTGTTAATATCCCTACAAATATTATAGCTCTCGTTTGTGTATAGCAACTCGGTTTAATGTATGAGATTTACTAATTCTTGACATGAGATTCATAAATCATTTTTAAGCCTTGAAGAGTAATATATGGGTTAATATAATCAAATTTTCTTGTCATATATGAAGCAACTATTTCTGAATATCCGCCTGTAGCAATTACTATGGCTTTTTCATTGAGCTCTTTTTCGCATTGTGCAATTAAACCTTCTATCATACAGGCATGACCTCTGACAATCCCTGACAGCATGGCATCTATGGTATTTCTTCCTATAGTGTTTTTAACAGACTCAATTCTTATCATTGGTAATTTTGAAGTATATTTTTTAAGGCTTTCAGCCTGAATTTTCATACCTGCACATATTACACCGCCTATAAATTCGCCTTTAGAAGTAACTATATCGAATGAAGTAGCTGTTCCCAAATCTACCACTATACAAGTTTTTTTAAACATATTATAGGCTGCGAAAGCATTTACAATCCTGTCAGCACCGGCTTCTTCCGGATAATCAAGACCGTATTTAAGTAAATTAGTTGTTTTATTAGTCACTACAAAAGGTGTAATATTTAGGTATTTTTCTATTGCTGTCTTGTATCGTTGTGTTAAGCACTCAACAACACTGCTCATACAAGCTTTATCCACGACATGTGAATATTTGTGAAAATTTAATAAATTTAATAATGTCAGTCCGATTTCATCTTCAGAACGGTGTATATCCGAGCTGATTGACCAGGTATCAAGCAGATTGTCCTTGTCGAACAGACCAATTGTTGTACTTGTGTTTCCGATATCTAAAGTTAAAAGCATATTTACCTCAAGTTAATTATACTAGAAAAAATTATATTAAGTAATTTCTGGATAAATTAAGTTTTTGGTATAATATTTAGCGATGGAGATATTGTAGTAATGAAAAATTTTAAAATTCTATTATTTATTTTTATATATTTAGCCGGTAATTTAGTTCTTGCTGACGATACAAAACTTGCTGTTAATCTGTCCTCAATCGGATTCCACAAAAGATCAGATATTCCTGCGGAAATCCAAATCAGAAAGATTTTTGAAGATTACCAAAAATACACAAATGAACAAAAGCTTGATGAATTCTTAAATTTGCATGACGATTCATACAAAAGCTCTGATGGCTACGGTAAATCGAGACTTAAAGAGCTGGTTGTTGAGTCATGGAAAGAGTTTCCTAAAGTAAAGTACGGTATAAAAGTAATTTCTGTAAATGTTGATTTGGACAATGCAACTGTTATAACAAATGAGAGATTGTCCGGTGTGACAAATTCTTCGGTAGAATATATAAAAGGCAACGGATATATAGATTCTGATTCAACAGCCGTATATTATTTAAAAAGATTCTCAAATGAATGGAGAATAGTTTCTGACTTCGTCATAAACGAAAAAACATCAATGAGATACGGAATAGCCAGATTTATTCCTATGCGTTTGGACGCACCTGCACTTGTTTCTCCGGAGGAAGAATATACTGCTATTTTAAAAATGGATGTTCCTAGAAAGTATGTTGCACTTGTATCGATTAACAACGAACCTATTACATATCCTCTCGAAAAAAGTACAGAGGTGTTTAGGAGTATAAAATCAGACGGTATAAGGGAACGAATACTGATAAGCAATGACGGTTCAAAGAATGAAAACGCCATTGCCTCTATTGGAATTGCAAAACCTGATATAAAAGAAGACACTATAAATGTAAATCTTGTCGGTATTGCTTTTCTTTCAAGCAGAGTAAATGTTGTTAAGCATAAAATTGATAACGTTGCACAGGTTCCTAAAAATGATACTAATCAGTCCGATAAATATAACTCCGAGAGACCGAATAAATAATGGATACAAAATTTCTTAAAAAGACAGCATTATTTTTTATAATTACATTATTTTTATGCTTTGTGTCTTTTAGTCTTAGGAACTTTTTAATTTTGCATTGTAACAACTGCAATTTCAAGGTTTTTCAAATTGAATACATAAAAAACTACGGTGCTGCTTTTAGTTTATTGCACACTCATACATCTTTTTTGATTACAATTTCCATTGTTATACTGTTTGTTGTTCTTTTTTATATTTTTTCAAATCTTGATAAATTTTCAAAATCCGATTTTTTATTTGCTTCAATATTAACATCGGGAATTATATGTAACCTGGTTGAAAGGCTGTCTGATGGTTTTGTTACTGACTATATACGGCTGAATTTTGTAATTTTCCCGATATTCAACGTTTCCGATATATTTATATGTATTGGTGCATTTGTTCTTATTTGTAATATACTTTTTAGTAATGAATCAGGGCAACATTGAACAATATACTATATATAATGATGATGAAAATCAAAGATTGGACAGCTATCTTGCGGATGTTTGTCCGTATTTGTCTCGTTCTTATATCCAAAAGCAGATTAAAAATAATAATGTGCTGGTTAACAATGCAGAAACGAAACCTTCTTATATAGTAAAAGCCGGTGATGTAGTATACATTAATTTTAAAACCGCTGAAAATTGTATACCTCAACCGCAGGATTTACCTCTTGACATAAAGTACGAAGACAATTGTATGCTTGTTGTAAACAAACCTGCCGGAATGCTTACTCATCCTACTGTTTCAGAATACAGCGACACTTTAGTGAATGCACTTTTGTTCAACTATGCTGAGAATCTTTCTACCAGCAACGGACATTTAAGGCCGGGTATTGTACACAGATTGGACAGAAATACTTCAGGGCTTCTTATGATTGCTAAGAACAATGACACTTATGATTTTTTAAAAAGACAAATGCAGGAACACTCAATCGTTAAGAAGTATTTCGCAGTGGTAAACGGTGTTTTTGACAACGATGATGGAACAATAATAACTAATATAGGCCGTAATCCTAAAAAACCTGAAAAAATGGCGGTAACTGAAGAAGGAAAGGAAGCAATAACACATTACAGCGTGCTTGAAAGATTTGATAAGCACACTCTTTTGGAGATAACGATAGAAACAGGAAGAACCCATCAAATAAGAGTTCACATGTCCTATATAAAACATCCTATAGTAAATGATACACTGTACGGTGCACCGAGTTTTCCTGTCAAAACGCAAGAACAAGTATTACAGGCCCATTATCTTAAATTTGTTTCCCCGAGTGATAATTGTGAACATATTGTGGATATGGAATTTGACAATGATATAATAAGAACATTAAATTATTTGAGGAGTAAAAAATGAAGAAAAATATAACTAATTTAGTATATATATTTTTAAATTTCTTTGTCATAGCCGGTTTTATCTTGTTTGTATATTTTAATTTCGACAAAATGACCAATTATTACTGTTTTATTTTGCAAAAAGAATATACGACAAAATTATATATATTGTCATCTATGATATTTGTTGCTGCTTATCTCTCAGGTTTTATGCTTTGTAAGGTTTTAAACTCAAAAACAAATCAACTTTGTAATGCATACCAAAAAAGACATGAGAATATATCTATTGAAAACGATGAAAATTCAGCAAAAATAGCATCATTACAAGCTAAAATAGAAACTTTGGAAGCAGCTTTGAATAAAGCATTAAATAAAGAGTAAATAAAAAGTATATACTTTGTTTTCCGTAAAACAATTGCATTAATGTCATAATGCCTTGCAATAAGGCACTTAGGACTGTATTTGTTATATGTTAAGAATTGTAACACGATATATAACAAATATAGCAATTTTCTATAACAATTTTTTTTTATATATATACAAGAGAGAAAAAAACAAAAACAGAGAAAAAATACCAAATACCATTTACAATTACCCGTACCACTAGACTAAGTTTTAAGGAGAGAAAAAATGACAATAGCAGCAGTTCAAGCTAACATTATTTCATGTACATTGTACAAAAGCAATTTAGAGTACACTATCATGAACATAAGCAACAAAAGACAACAAATCGCAAATCAAACAATGCAGCTTTCAGATTGCGATTGGGAAAATGATCCGAGAGTTAAAAGATTACAGGCAATGGATTCATATCTTGAGCTTCAGCAAAAGAATTTTGAAACACAACAAAAAGCCGTAACTTCACAGCTTGAAAGTTATCAAAAATTACTTGATACAAACGTTAAAAAAGACTTTACTTTGAACTTGAATGCATAATTCATCCCGGGATGTGCCATTCAAGAATGGCGGTCTCGCTAAATACCATCAATATTTTATTTCCGTAACAATTATACCGGTTAAAATTGAATTTGCCTGTCTTATTTGTTAAGATAAGCTCAATGAGAATGAATATTTTTAAATCATTTGAATTATTTATGTCACAGCCGTTAAGTATTATTCGAGATAGAATAATACAAATTTGTCATGTTGAAGCAAGCGGAATTGAAGTAAATAACAAAGTGCAGTTTAATTTATCAAACGAATCAGCACAGATAAATGTTTATAACAGTCCGAATGTCTACAATCTTTTGACTTCTGTGTTGTATAAAAGAAAAATGCTAAGTAAAGAAAATGATATTAGTCAAAAAAGCAAGATTTATAACTAGTGCACCCAATATTTCAGCCTGTCCTGATTTCAATAAACCTGAAATTGCATTGCTGGGCAGATCAAATGTCGGTAAATCATCTTTTATTAATGGTTTGACAAATAATACCAAACTTGCAAAAACCAGCAACAAGCCGGGCAAGACCAGATTAATAAATTTGTTTGAATTTGATGAAAAATACATTGTAGCAGATCTGCCGGGTTACGGTTATGCAAATGTTTCAAAAACTATGCAAAATGAATGGCAGAAAAATCTTGAAGAATATCTTTTAAAAAGAACAGCAATCAAGCTATATGTTCAATTCATTGATTCAAGGCACAGTATACAGAAAAATGATTTGCTAATGCAGGAGTGGTTGAAGTTTCACAATCTTCGAACTCTTGTAATTGCTACAAAGATTGATCTATCACCAAAATCCAAAATCCTTTCTAAAATAAAAGAACTGCAAAATGAAACAGGTTGCGATGTTTTGCCTTTTTCTGCAATAGATAAAAGATACAATGAGCAAATAATATCTTATATTGAAAAGGCTATATTATAGATTTTTCTTGAGATTTTCCGGTATATATTTCTGCCAGTCATCTTCAAGGTTTTTAAAGAAGTTATGTGCATCTATGACATCATCATAGCAAATTGCATCAGGTCCTTCCTGAATTTGCAGTGCCAGTTCATCTTTTGTAAATTCTTTTGTACCCTTTTCATCACAGTTTCCTAAAAGTGCAACACCAAACGATTTGCCGCAATTTTGACAAACAATTTGCATAACATTAAGATTTTTCTCTTGTCTAAGTATAAAGACAGAGTCCTCACTAAAGTCTGCTTTGCATTCCGAACAACACATATCAGAAAATAGCATTTCAATAATTTTCTTATTCATACAATCCTCATAATACTATAAATAGTCTATATTTTATAATTTATTAATAATTTTTAATTTATACCCCAAACAGATGTTTAGAATTTTAAAAATTGGGCATTATAATCATGTAATAGATAATAGTTGTAGTTTAATAGATAAAGTAGGTGGCATCATGGAAATTTTAAGTTTCGTAGCTTTCGGCGGTTTAATGTATTTGTGCTTCATCACAATTCCTGAACTTGTAGAAAAACGTGCAGCACAACACTAATACACCGATACCAGGTTAACTGATAAAAGATGTCCTCTCTCACTTTGTAATGTGAAGATTGGACATCTTTTATGACGTATAAATTGATTGTTTGTTCCTGACTACAAAACACCTTTTGTTGATGGTATTTTAGTGCAGGAGTTTTGCATTACTGCTTCTGAAAGAGCTCTTGCAAATGATTTAAAGACAGCTTCGGCAATATGATGAGAATCTTTACCATAAAGTTGTTTTATGTGTATGGTTATTCCGGAATTTTGTACAAAACTGTTAAAAAAATGAGGCAGCATTATTGCGGAAAAATCTGATATTTTTTCCTCAGTTATATTTACATCAACATTAGAATATGCTCTGCCTGAAACGTCAACTGCACACAATATTAAAGCTTCATCCATAGGCAAAAGTTGTTGTCCGTACCTTTTTATTCCTGTTTTGTTACTCAATGCGCCAGAAATCGCTTTTCCCAGCGTAATTGCAACATCTTCAACAAGATGATGCTCATCTCCGTCCAACGATTTTGCAGATACTTTTAAGTCAAATCCGGAATGGCATGCCAACTGTTCTAACATATGCTTAAAAAACAAAAAATCCGTTTCTATATTGTAATCGCCAATGCCGTCTAAATTTAATTCAACGGTTACGTCTGTTTCTGAAGTTTTGCGTACTATATTTGCTGTTCTCATATTAGTTATTCTCCAGTATTTTTTGTAAATCGTTGATGCAATTTATTACTTTATCTGCACCTGAATGCTGTAGTGTATGCTTCAAATCATCAGTTTTGTTCTGAGGAGGTAAAACACCGACAGCAAAAGTCGAAACAAAGTTTTTTGCACATTTCATGTCGTCAATGCTGTCACCGAAATATACTAAATAGTCTGTAAAAAAAGAATCCTTGATTATTGAAAGCCCCATTGTATCAGGTTTTTGCCTATCTTTGGGCAAATCATCCATAGTTACAATTTTTCCGAAATAATCTTTAATTTCAAATTTGCTGAGTGTAAATAATGCCTCTTGTCCGGGACGTCCTGTAAAAATTGCTAAATTGTATTTTTCTGCCAATTTATTTAGCAATGATTTATCAATCAATAATGTTTCATTATTAATGCTGCCACTGCCATCTTTCCAGTAATTGCTTTGAAAAACATCTACAATTTTTTCATAAGAAAAATCAAATCCGGATTGTTTTATTAAATATGAAGTTAAGTCCCAATCATTATTAAGACCGCCCTTTTTCTTCGCATCACAAATTTGTTCATCGGTAATTGTTTTACCAGTAAAATAGTTGTAAGTATATTTTATTGCCTCGTAATATGATTTGCTTACATCAACAAGTACACCATCCATATCAAAAACCAGAGTAATTTTTGTTTTTAAAAACTCAAGTATCCTTTTTGATGCACTTAATGTAGGTACAGTGATTCTAAGGCAGTTTTCAAGATATTGCTCATCTCTGTATCTTTTTACTATAACTTTATTAGCTTTTAATATGTTATAGAAAAGTTCGGCTTTTTTGCCCATATCAGCGAGTATAAAGTTAGCATGCGATTTATAAACAATCACACCCATTTTTTGCAGTTCAGATGATAAAAATTCTCTTGATTCTGAAATCTCATTTACTACATAAGACAAGTAATTTTTATCGGCAAGAGCAGCTTTTGCAGCAATTACTGCTGCATTATTGACATTGTACGGGCTTAATACCTTTCTGATGTTTAATATATTTTCAGAATCCGAAACAACATAGCCCAGTCTTAATCCAGCCAGTGCATAATCTTTTGACATTGATCTAATAACTGCCAAATTTTGATATACCTGTGCTAATTTTACATTCGAATTGCCGGAATAATTTGCATATGTCTCATCTAAAATAACAAGGGTTTCCGGAAATGATATTAAAATATCTTCAATCATTGCTTTAGAGACAATGTCTCCTGTAGGGTTATTAGGTGATGTAATAATCAACGCTTTTGCACCTTGTGACAGACAATTTTTAATGTCATCGAGCGGATATTCCCATTTGTTTTTATAAGGTATCTCTATATAATTTGCTTCTAATAAATTTGAATAAATTTTGGGCATGACAAATGAAGGTGTAACTGTCACTACTTTATCATTTTTGGAAATATAAGTATTCAAAACTGCATATATTGCTTCATCTGCACCATTAGTAAGTACAATTTCATTTGAACAGACATCTAAAATATCTGCCAAAATACTATATAATTCGCCATAATACGGATATTGTGATATATCTTGCACAGAAATTGACTTTAATGCTTTTAAAACTTGTGTAGACGGGCCAATATAATTTTCATTAGCATCAAGCTTCATATCCCAATTTGTAGGGTATGAAGCAATACTATATGGTTCTAAATTAATTATATTTTCTTTTGGTGTAAGCATTTATTTTACGTAAAACTCAGCATCAACATTTGCTTGTATTTTAGTTTTTCCAAACTCAATAGGTGTTCCGCTCTTTGCTCCCGCACCGATTGCGTTAGAAGAAGCAGCATATGTGCTCATATAACGATTTTGCGGATAAATATTAACTCTTATTGATTTTATACCTTTTACTTTTTGATTTAATTCAGAAGCTGTAAGGTTAGCTATAATTTTGGCTTTATTTATTGCTTCTCTTGCAAGTTCAGAAGTATACTGTTTTTCATTTTCTATATAAAAATTCAATTCGCTGATGTTTGTTACATTATTTTCTGCGGCAGTATCAATCAATTTTGAAACATTTTCAAGTTTTTTTGTTTTTACAAATACTATGTTTGTTGCAGAATAATTTTTAAATGTTTTTTTACCGTTTTTTTCTGTAATATAGTTTGGTTTCAAAATAAAGTTCTTTGTTTGAATCGAATCAGAGCTTTCAACAGCAAGGATTGGTTTTAGAGCAAGTATAAGTTTGGATGTAATTTCTTTATTTTTTGCTACTGCTGTTTTAGAATCTGGTGCAAAAGTTTCAACCGCAAATGATATCGAAGCAGTATCTGGGACAACCTCCTTTGAGGAAGAAGCATTTACTGAAATGAAACCCATATCTTTATTTACTATGGTAAGTGCCTTTGCAGACATTGGGATATTACATACAAATGCAATCATTAGACCGATTAAGAATTTTTTCATAATAACTCCTTATATTATTTAAAATTATTTTACAATTTTATCATTATTTTCGTTATTTTTATCAGAATTTTCACCTTTGTCTTCAAAAATATTTTCTGAAGAAAGGATTTTTGCATTTCTCTCATTAATTTGTCGTATTATTTCTTTGATTCTTTCGTCATTTCTTGGCAAAGGAACCGAATGTCCAATTGATATTGAAAAGTTACCTTTATTGAGTGCATATAGAGATAGAGCAATGATACACCAAAGTAAAATACCATGAACCATTGTCATTGAAGGCATTTGTTCAAAAAATCCTGCCGTAAAATTCCACAGGTGCATACATACCCATCCGGGAAACATTAAAAATCCTGCAAACAAACAGCAAACGACAAATGCCGCAACAATTAAACCTTTAAATCCGGATATTTTTATTATGTTAAATTTATTATTCATATGTTTCTAAATTACCTTCTTAAATAGGCTTTATTTAATATTTGCCATTTCATTAAATTCATTTTCATCAATAACTTTTACACTGAGTGCAATTGCCTTGTCTAACTTTGAACCGGGATTTTCTCCCGCAAGAACAAAGGAAGTTTTTTTGCTGACACTTGATGAAACTTTGCCTCCATATTCTTTAATTATATTTTCAAAATAATCTCTGGTTTTAGACAAAGTACCTGTTATAACAAATGTTAAACCTTTAAATATTTCAGAATTTTGATTTTCTTTAATTTCTTGAGGTTCTACACCGTATTGTTTTAGATTATTTAACAATTCATTATTAAATGAATTTGAGAAAAAATCAAGAATACTAAGAGCAATTTTGTCACCTATTCCGTCAATATCTCTTATCTGCTCTAATGTAGCATTTTTTAATGCATTTAACGATTTAAATTTTCTTGCCAAAACATCAGAAGTTTCTTTACCTACGTGTCGAATACCCAATGAGTTAATAAATTTAGATAAAGTGGGATGTTTTGACGCTTGAATTTCTGTAAATAAATTGTCTGCGGACTTTTCTGCTATAAGATCAAGCTTCATAAAATCATCCGTTGTTAATTTATATAAATCAGCAGGTGTAGCGGCAAGACCCTTTTCAATCAGTTGAGCAATTATATTATCACCTAGTCCGTCTATATCCATACAATCTTTTGATACCCAATACTCGAGTCTTGCTTTTATTTGAGAGGGGCATGCAAGATAGTTTGGACAATAAAGGTTTACCTCACCTTCTACGGGCACCAATTTTGTTCCGCATGAAGGACAAGTCAAAGGTGGAACAAAAGGAGATGACTTACTGTCTGAGTGTTCGGTTACACATATAATTTTTGGAATAATTTCTGCGGCTTTTTTTACAAGAACCCTGTCTCCTATATTTATACCTAATCTTTTTATTTCATCAAAATTGTGTAAAGTTGCCCTTTGTACTGTCGAACCAGATATATAAACAGGCTCCAGCACTGCAACAGGCGTAACTGCACCGCTTCTACCTACGTTTATTTCTATATCCTTTAATATTGTTGAGACTTCCTCAGGAGGAAATTTGAATGCGGTGGCCCATCTTGGTGCCCTTGCGGTGTAACCCATTTCGGATTGTAATGCAAAATCATTGATTTTTATTACAACACCGTCTGTAGCATAGTCCAAGTCATTTCTTCTTTTGTCCCAGTATTTGCAATACTCTATAGCTTCATCGATATTTTTGCATATTCTGAAATTTGGATTAATATTGAATCCGAGTTTCTTTAAAAAAGATAACATCTCAGAATGTGATTTTATACTGATTTCACCGCTGTCTATTCGGCCGTAATAGGCAAACATCGACAATTCTCTTTTTCTTGTAATTTCAGGGTCTAATTGACGTAATGAACCAGATGCTGCATTTCTGGGGTTGGCAAACAATTTTGCACCTTTTGAAGCCTGCTCATCATTTAATTTTTGAAAAGCTGATTTTGGCATAAAAATTTCGCCTCTGACTTCAATATCAGATATTTCTTCTGAAAAAGAATCAGGTATAGCTTTTATTGTCTCCAAATTTTTTGTAATATTCTCACCGACAAAGCCATCCCCTCTCGTAGCACCTATGGCAAATTTTGAATTATGATAATTTAATGATATAGCCAGTCCGTCAATTTTTAATTCACAAACCAGTTCCGGCAGGGAACTTAATGAATAGTTTTTTTGAAGTTTATCATACCAAGAAGACAATTCTTCATATGAATATGTGTTGTCTAAACTGTATAACCGAACTTTATGTTGATGAGGCAAAAAGCCTTTTGAAACTTGACTTTCAAAGAGCTTGGTACCAACTTTTTGTGTTGGTGAATCTGAAAGCTTATATTCGGGATACAATGATTCAAGATTCTCGAGTTCTTTATACAGCTTGTCGTATTCAATATCAGAAATACTTGGTGAATCAAACTCGTAGTATTCTCGGCTGTATTTTTTTAAAAGCGAGGAAAGCTCTTCTATTCTATTTTTGACTTCAATATTAATAATAATTTTCCTGTATAATGTTACAGTAGTATTTTACAACAAAATTACGTCAAACATGAGTATTATAAACAAAATTAAAGATTATCATATAAATCATAAAGACAAAATTCTTTTTACTACCCCCTCCCATTCACTTGGAGAATTTTTAATTCCGCAACTCAAGGAAATGCTTGGTGAAAAATATTTTAAATGCGATTTTTCAGAAATTGAAGGCTTTGACAATCTTAGAGCTCCAACCGGAATATTAAAAGAGCTTCAAAATAATATTTCAAATATTTATAAAACCAAACAATCTTTTATTTTAACGAACGGTTCCAGTTCGGGTATTGTTGCACTAATGCTTTCTGTATTACGTCCCGGTGATAAAGTTCTTATTGCCAGAAATTCACATGTTAGCGTTTATAACGGGCTTGTACTCTCGGGAGCAGTCCCTATTTGGTTTATGCCGGAATATGACAAAAAATGGTCAATATTTTCAAGTATAAATCCAAAAAATGTTGAAGAAATCATTAAATCAGAAAGAAGCATTAAAGCATTGATAATGACTTCCCCTACATATGAGGGTGTATTCAGCGATATAAAAGCAATATCTGACATATGTCAAAAGCACAATATTGTCCTCATAGTAGATGAAGCACATGGTGCTCTTTTAAATTTTGGTGGATTTCAGACTAAACCGGCTGTACTTTCCGGTGCTGATGCTTCTGTTCAGTCACTGCACAAAACAGCCGGTGCACCGAATCCATGTGCATTACTGCATATAGCAAAAGATACAAAAATTGATATTTCTAAAGTCCAAGAATCTTTGAATATTATATCAACTACATCACCTTCATATCCTTTGATGCTTGCAGTAGAAGCTACTGTTAAATTTTTAGCTTCTTCGGCCGGTGCAAAGAAAGTTCAAGAGCTGCTTGAGGCTGTAAAAAGATTTAAAGAAACTTTAAATCCGAATATTTCCGTCTACACAGGGTACAATGACCCAACTAAATTGCTGATAAAAATAAAAGGATATTCGGGTATTGAAGCATGTGAAATACTTAATAATAAATATTTAATTGAGGAAGAGTTTTCAAACAGTTCAGCTATGCTTTTTTTAACAGGTATCGGAACAGAAAATTCAAAGCTTGATACTTTAAAAAATGCATTAAATTCTTTCAAAACAAATAACATTAAAATTAAGATTAACGATTTTAAGTATAAATTGCCGAAACAAATGTACACACCCAGAGAAGCTTATTTTAAAAATTCATCAGAAATAGAATCGGAAAAATCTGATTCTGCTGTAAGTCAAATATCAGCAGAAGTAATTAGTGCTTACCCTCCGGGTATTCCAATTGTTTTACCGGGCGAAGTTTTGACAAAAGATATTGTTGAATATTCGTCAAATACGTTGAATCATAATTCTTTTAAAATCATTCCAGAATAAATATCATTTGCTTTGCATAGAGTAAAGCATAATATTTTTTCCGCTATCTTGATTTTCACTTAGACTATATTCGCCTTGAACATTAAAATTAAAATAAGAGGAGTATAAATTGTCAAAATAAAGTTTATACTTTGGAGTAATTATAATTTTGTTTGGTATTCTAAGTTCTAAAACCTTATCAAGATATTTTGATTTTTCTTCAAATTGTGAAATATTTTCAAACAATTCGACACCACAATAAAAATTTATATTTAATCTGGATTCAATTTTTTCTTTTATAAGTTTTGATGAAATCTTTACTAAAGAAGCAAAGAAAGCTTTTGACTCAGAAAAATCTGATAACAAGAAATAAACACCTTCGTCAGATCTGCCTTTGTTTTGTATTGATTCAGACGGCACAGACATCAGTATATTTTTTTCAATTTCATTTCTGATTTGGTTAGCATCGATTTTCTCTTCAGAATACTCGCTTAGATATGATTCTTTCTTAATAACTTCGATTTTTAGTTTAATCAGCATAAAAGATGATTTTTTTAAGTCTTTTAAAAAGTCTTTATGCAGGTCTGAGTTAATTTTATTTTCAAGTTTTGTTCTGTAATCAATAACAGACTTTTTATATTTTTCATGCATATTTTCTGTAAATAAATTAAGACAATTTACAATATATGTAAGAACACCAAAAATCACAGAACATAAGACAGGTAAAATATCAACGATTTCTGAATAAGACTTAGTTGTTTTTAATCCTTTTGCAAAAAAGTCAATTACTGTCCAGGCAAATGAGTTAAGCCAGTCCGGAAGATCCATTTTGGCACTGTACAAAAGCCAATAGATAAACATAAACAAAGACATAGCAATAAAGCTCAATGCTATTACAGATAATATTTTTTTTAATTCACTAAAAATCTTATCTAATGATTTAAAAGCCATCTACACCTCAAGTTCGATATTATCTATTAATCTGACTGCTCCGATTCTTGCAGCAATTGCACATATAATCGGACCATTTAGCACATCAATTTTTTTAAAAGTATTTTTGTCAACAAATTCTAAATATTCCAAATCAATTTTTTTGTCCAGATTTGCAATACATAAATCCAATAATTTTTTAATATCTTTTATACCTGACTCACAAGCAGATTTTATTGCACTCAATGATTTGCTTATTGAAACAGCAGCAATACGGTCAGCCTCTGAAAGATATTTATTCCTTGAACTTAATGCAAGTCCGCTGTCTTCTCTGACAAGAGGGCAGTCAACAATTTGAACCGGTATATTCAAATCTGCCACCATTTTTTTTATTAAGAATAACTGCTGGATATCTTTTTTTCCAAAACAAGCATAATCAGGCTGCACAATATTGAACAATTTTGTAACGACAGTTTCTACACCGTCAAAATGCCCTACTCTTGATTTACCGCACATTATATCAGTTAATTCAAAAGGCGGTGTAACTATTGTCAAATCGGAAAATTTCTGCATATTTGGATACATTTCATTAACAGATGGTGCAAAAATAATATCCGCACCCGCAGATTCGGCTGCAATCTTGTCAGCATCGAGTGTTCTTGGATATTTGTCGTAATCTTCACCGGGACAAAATTGTATAGGGTTTACAAAAACCGACACAACAGTGATATCAGCCAATTCATGTGCCTTTTTAATAAGCGACTTATGCCCTTCGTGTAAACATCCCATTGTCGGCACAAGAGAAACTGATTTGCCTTGATTTCTATAATTTTTTATAACATTACGAATTTCATCAATTTTGTTTACAACAAGAATACTCAATTTATTTTTGCTCCTTTAATTCTGCACTGGCTTGTTCATCTAAGTGAAAAATTTCAGATTCATCAGGAAATTTTCCTGATTTAACATCATTTATGTATGATTCACAAGCATTTTTTATTACTGATTTTAAATCAGCATAGCGTCTGGCAAATTTTGGTTTGAAATCAGAAAATTTACCAAGTATATCATCAGCAACAAGTACCTGTCCGTTTGTATACCTTCCAGCACCAATGCCGATTGTCGGTATATTCAAATTTTCAGTAATATATTTTGCCGATTCTTCGGGAACCATTTCCAGTACAACTGCAAATGCACCTGCCTCTTCAAGTTTTTTTGCTTGATTGAGAATAAAAAGCGTTTTATCGGCAGTTTTACCTTGTACTTTGTAACCACCGAGAACATTTAAATACTGAGGAGTAAATCCAAGATGACCTACAACGGGTATTCCGCTTTCTACACAACGTTTGACGACATCTATGATATAATCATTTGCACCTTCTAATTTAACAGCAGATGCGCCTTCTTTTATTAACTCACCTGCATTTTTAACAGCCTCAGCAACAGTTGTGTGATAACTCATAAAAGGCATGTCAGCAACGACCAAACATCTTTTTGCTCCTCTTGAAACAGCCGCAGTAAAGACTTTCATATCATTCATGTTTACCAAAGTTGTAGACTCATACCCAAGAACAACCATCCCGACCGAATCGCCGACCAATATACTGTCTATACCTGCCTCATCAAAGTATTTTGCGGTAGAACAGTCATACGCCGTAAGCATTGTAATTTTTTCGTTATTTTGTTTCTTTTTTGCAAATGTATCAACCGTAATAGGTCTAAATTTAACTTCTACAGACATAGCTATATCCTTATTTAAACTTTATTTCTTTTTGTCCTTGTTTTTTATTTGTTTTTTGTACCAGTATCCTATTGCTCTTGCTAATCTGGACGGACTGTGGCGTACAAATTTTTGTTCATTTTCTTCATACAACCTTGTGCTGACAACATTAATATTTTTTGCTTTAATTTCTGAAATATCAACAACGACGGGGTATGAATTTGATTTTTCATAGTCTGGAGACAAATCCTCGGGTAACGAATTGTTTACAAGAACAGCATCCATCATATTAGGGTATCCTGAATGATCCAAGATTGCTTGAATATGCTGCGAAGCTGTATATCCCGTTGTTTCTCCGGGCTGAGTCATAATATTACATACATAGATTTTTTTTGCCTTTGATTTTGAAATAGCAGAAGCTATATCTTTAATTAAAAGGTTGGGAATGACACTTGTATAAAGACTGCCCGGCCCTAAAATAATAAGATCCGCTTCTTTTATTGCTTTGATTACTTCAGGCAAAGCCTTACAATTTGCAGGCTGCGTAAAGAGTCTTTTAATTTTTTTGCCTGATTCCGGTATATTAGATTCACCTTCGATTATTGAGCCGTCATCCATTTCCGCAGCCAGTTTCATGTCATCTAAAGTAGAGGGCAGAACTCTTCCGCGAATATTAAGAACCTTTGAAGATTCTTGTACTGCACGCACCATATTACCTGTAATTGAACACAAAGCAGTTAAAAACAAGTTGCCAAAGCTGTGACCTTCAAGGCCTTCACCGATTTTGAACCTGTATTGAAACAACTTTGTAACCAAATCCTCATCATCGGCTAAAGCTGCAATACAGTTTCTTATATCACCGGGAGGAAGAATTCCCATTTCATGTCTCAATCTTCCGGAGCTGCCGCCGTCATCACCGACAGTGACAACAGCAGTGATATTATTTGTAATCTTTTTTATCCCTTTAAGCATAGTTGAAAGACCGGTACCGCCGCCAACTGCGACTATTTTGGGGCCATAATTTAATTTTCTTCTTTTATACAAAGATTCCAACAATGCATGTCTGTCTCTGTCTTGATTTAAATCAAGGATAGAGTAGTTGGTATTTTTCCAACCTAACAGAAAAATATAAGTACCCAAAAGGACAAGAATGACACCAAGCAAATCTTGGTTAACTGTGACAGCAATATATTTTAATATACCTACTGCAAAATACACGGGTTTCATATTAAAAATAACACACAACCCTAAAAGGCCGATAATTGTACCTACAATGATTAAGCCAAACCAGCGTTTAACTTGTAAACCCGGAAGCAGCCATCCAGCATCTTTTGGTATTCTTATTTTGTATGAAAAATTTTTCAAAATAATCTCCTATTTTTTTATTTTAATATAATTGTTTTATTCAACCCAGCCTGAAAGAGCAGCCTTATTGTAGCTAACAGGCTTAGGTGTAATCAATTTTCCAGCTTCATTAAGCAGTTCAGAAATATTTTTAGCTTCACAGCTAAAATGTACGGTATCATAATTAATTTTTGAATACGTACCGTCAAAAATATCAATTTCTGAAAGATTTAGCAACCGTCTCAGTCTCATAAGCTCTAAACCGGTATCTTCAATATTCTTTTGGTCAAAATCTATTGAAGAAGAACTTTTATACACTTTATTTAAATGGACCTCATGTGCAACATTTATACCGGCATTCTTCCCGGCTTCTTCAAGAATTTCTCCGGCAGCACCAAAATAAATTAACCATTTGCTGAATTTTTTTATTGAAGATGCTATATTCTCAGAAAATTCAAGATTCTGTGCTGCAAGTCTGTACATATCGCCATGCGGTCTTACGTGTTCAATATTTAAACTATTGGCTTTTGCAAAAGCAGAAATTGCACCCAGCTGGTACAAAACCAATGATTCGATCATCTCTTTTGATTCTGCATGTGACATATCAAAATTTGCAGGAAATCCAATATGTGCACCAATGACCTTATTTTTAAACTTGCAATATTCAATAGCTTTTTTCATACTCAACGGACATCCGGCATGAAATCCGCATGATATATTTACTGAACTTACAAGATCAACAAGTTCAAATATTTTATCCATTGACTCTAAAGTCTGAGTTTGTGCTATATCCAGATTAAAATCAATATTTTTCTTTTTAATATCTTCCATCTAAATGTATTACAACTCCCAAAAATCTATTTTTACTACATAAATTATAACTCATCAAATTTGTTAGTCTACTTATTTATAAATAGTGTAAACATTAAAGAAATTAATATTTATATTGAAAATTTTTTATTTAATGATATTATAAATACATAAAAGAAACGGCCAAACCGTTTCTTTTTTTCTTAAAATACCAAATAAAGGTTATATTTCATTGCAGGAGTTATTATGGAACAAAAACATTTTAATAAAAATGAAATATTACAAAAACTTATACCTCTTGTAGAAAATACAGCCATGAGGTATGGAGCAATTCCTATTGAAATTGATTTTACAAAAGAATCAGGGAAATGGTTTTTAAGAATATTTTTGTATAAAGAAAGCGGTGTGACACTTGATGACTGTGAAAATGTTTCAAGAAGCTTGAATCCTTTTTTGGACGACATTGTCCCTGTGAAATTTTACCTTGAAGTAAGTTCACCGGGTCTTGATAGAAAAATTAAATCAGATAAAGAATATCTTATTTTCAAAGGCAAAAGTATTAATATCAAATTAAAAAGCCAAATTGAAGGTATAGATGAAAAACAATTTTTAGCTAAAATTATAGATTTTGACCCGGAGCAAGGATTGACGGTTGAAAAGCTGGATGACAAAAAAGAATACTTAATACCAAAAGACAAAATACACAGAGTACAATTACACATTGATGATATATAAATTAAATACAGGAGAAAAACATGATTAAAATCGGTACAGCACTTTTTGAGGCTACGGAAGAACTTGAAAGAGAAAAAGGCATATCAAAAGAGGTCATTATTGACTCTTTAAAAGATGCTCTTGTAGCTGCTTATAAAAAACATATAAAAGTTAAAGAAGCACCTAATGTGGAAGCTATTTTAGATGAAATTTCCGGCGAAATCGGTGTTTTTAGAACCAAGCTTGTAGTAGATAAAGTTGAAGATGAAAATCTTGAAATTTCGCTCGATGATGCAAAAGAGATTGATGATGAAGTTGAGCTTGAAGATGAAGTAAAAATTGAAGTTACTCCTGAAAACTTTGGACGTATCGCTGCACAAGCAGCAAAACAAGTTATTACTCAAAGAATCAGAGAAGCTGAAAGAAAACTGGTTCTGGACGAATTTATGGAAAAGAAAGGCACTTTGACAACAGGTATAATTCAACGTGTCGAAAACAGAAATGTCTTTGTTAATATCGGGAAAACCGATGCTATACTTCCGTTCAGAGAACAAATACCTGGCGAATACTACAAACCGGGTAACAGGATAAGAGTATTTGTTCTAAACGTTAAAGAAACAAACAGACTCCCTCAAGTAATTGTCTCACACGCTCACGCTGAAATAGTTAGAGAGTTGTTTGAACTGGAAGTTCCTGAAATTGAAGACGGTATCGTTGAAATAAAATCAATTGCCAGAGAAGCAGGATACAGAACAAAATTGGCAGTTCACTCAAATGACCCTGAGATTGATTCAGTCGGTGCCTGCATAGGTCCCAGAGGCTCAAGAATTCAGACAATAGTGGGTGAGCTGAAGAATGAAAAGATTGATATTGTAAGATGGTCTGAAGACCCAGTAGAATATATCGTAAATGCTCTTTCTCCGGCAAGAATTATTTCCGTTGACATTCTTGCTGACGATGAAAATGCACACGAAGCACTAGTAATCGTACCGGATGACCAGCTTAGTCTTGCAATTGGCAGAGAAGGTCAAAATGTCAGACTCGCACACAAATTGACAGGCTGGAAAATTGATATCAAAAATGAATCTCAAGCTGCTCAAGCAGAAGCTGCATACCAAGCACAGTATGAAGAAGAACAACATAATGAAGATGATTATGCGGATATTCCTCCTGTCAATGATGACATCGATGAAGAGCCTATTGTTGAAGAAGAATACGGTATAGATGCTGAAGACATGGTTGAAGAACTTCCTGAAGAAGAAACAGAATCTTCTGATGAAAATGAATAATAACAAATTTCATTAACAAATTATAAAAGAGCCCGGTTTATCCGGGTTCTTTTATTAGCATAATACACTTCTTACAGTCAAATTCAAGAGGAAATTTGTTGCCAAACTCATCCGCAAGAAACAATTTTCGTTTGTCCGTTGAGTTTTTCAAACAAATACCGGCAAAGTCTCTTAAGCAATGTTTTGTCTTCATAAGGTTAATTTTATTTTTCGGCTTTTCAATCTCAGGAGACATTTCATTTACTAAGCAACCGCACTTCTCATAAAAATCTTTTGATTTTTTATTTGAAATATTATAAGAATAATTCAGTATTTTCGTAGGATAATCAATGTTTTTTACTTGGGTATCTCTAAAGTTGGGTTTATAATTATTTTCAGAAAGCTGTTGCAAAGATTTAACCAAAAACCTTCTTATCTCATTAATTTTTGACACGGGTATAAATAAATCAAAATCTTCTGAAATATCAACTTTTGCAGCAACAAATTCAGTAGAGCCGAGTTTTGAAATCTGCTTTCTTATATTATCTTTAGCTTTTGTATTGTTTTTTGATTTTTCAAATTCTTCGCAAAATTTATAATAGACACTGTTACAGCCAAAAGATTTAAATATAATACCTTTATTGTCAACACTTATCGACAAAGGTATTTTCCTTTGAAATTTTGACATCTCAAGGTTTTTATAAAATTCAGCATCAAAATTTCTGTAAATAATTGAACCTTTCTTTATACTACCAATATTAAGCAACTCAACGTTATTGCAGTTAATACGTGTGATAGTAGTACCTTCCAACTCATTTTCAGAATTGAAATATACAATTTTATCCGAAATATTAAGAGGTACTGATGTTTTCAGGCCAATTTGTTTACCTCTAACAGAAATGACTGTTCCAATTTTTTCGCCTATAAATTTTGGAGTTAAAGAGTTAATAAATTTCTTTCTTTTTCCGTCAAAATAAAAGTTTGTATAACCTCTGTTAAAAGTTTTGCTTATATCAGGCACAAAATCTGATTGCAAAACGCCGACAGAAGGTCTCAAGTCGTTTGATATACTGTCTATTAGCTTTCTGTAGAAGGAAACAGTGTTAACAACATAATCAGCATCTTTGAGTCTGCCTTCTATTTTAAAAGATGTAACCCCTGCCGATACGAGTTCTTTGATATGTTTTGATAAGTTATTATCTTTCATTGAAAGCAGATAAGAACTATTCAAAACAATTTTGTTGTTTTCATCTATCAGTGTATATTTTTTTCTGCAAGGCTGGGCACATTCACCTCTGTTTGCACTGCGGCCTCCTATATAGTTACTTAGATAGCACTGTCCGCTGTATGAGACACACAATGCACCATGAATAAAAACTTCTGTTTCAATTTCTATCGAATTTACAATATTACGCACTTCATCTACCGAAAACTCTCTCGGCAAAACAACTCTTTCAACATTTAATTCTTTTAGAAATTTAATTTTTTCAATTGAATCATTGTTACATTGTGTGCTGGCATGCAAGGCTATAGGAGGCAAATTCATTTCAAAAATTGAAAAATCTTGAAAAATTATCGCATCAATTCCGATTTCATAGAGTTTCCATATTAGCTTTTCAACTTCAGCAAGCTCATTATCATAAATTATGGTATTGACAGTTGCGTATACTTTTACCAAAAATTTGTGTGCATATTGGACTATTTCTTTTAAATCATCAATTGAATTCCCAGCTTTTTTGCGTGCACCAAATGACTCAGGACCTATATAAACAGCGTCTGCACCGGCATTTATAGCAGCAAATGCACATTCTTTATTTTTTGCAGGTGCAAGTAATTCAACTTTTTGTTTTAAGTAAATCATTACAAAAATTATACAATAATTAAAAAATAATCACTGAAAAGATGACAATTTATTATGTTTTTATTACGATAAATGTTGTCACACAATTTATTTATATGAGTTAAATCTAAAAATAATATTAAAGGAGAATAAAAATGCAAGTTATTTTGAAAAAAGATGTCCAAAATGTTGGCGAAGCAGGCGATGTTGTTACAGTTAAAGACGGATATGCCAGAAACTTTCTTATTCCGCAAAATTTTGCTGAAATCGCTACTGACGGAGCATTGAAAAACAGAGAACAAAACTTGGCAAGAATCAAAGCAAAACAAGAAAAACTTCATCAAGAAGCTCTTGAACTTGCCAAAAAAATTGAAGCTCTCGAAAAATTAGAATTGTCTGCAAGAGCTGGCGAAACAGGCAAGCTTTTTGGTACTATTACAACTAAAAAATTAGCTGAAGAACTCAATGCAAAACTCGGTACTTCAATTGACAGAAAAATTATTTCTCTCGATGCTGCTATCAACAAAGTGGGTGAATTCAGAATGTTAATCAAATTAACATCAAAAGTTAAAACTGAACTCCCAGTTATTGTTACAGCTTCTGAAATTATTAAATCAGAAATTGAAGAAACTCCCGAAGCTGAAGAAACAGCTGCTGAATAATAAGTTTATCAGTTATTTATACAAAAAAGGTCTGGCTTTTGTCAGATCTTTTTTTGTAACAATAAATTAATAATAATTTTATTTTAAACAAAAGTCATACACACGTTGTTTTTATTATAATAGGTGGAAAGTATAAAACAGGTAGGAAAATGTCATATAATTACACTAATATACCACAGAATTTAAATACCGGATATTATCAGCAGTCACAGCAAAATCCAAATTTTACTGCTTCTGGTACACCTATAACAACTGGTGCTGCGATTGAAAATAATCCCCTAATTAACGCAGCAGCGTCTACACCGGATAATCCCGCAAAATTCTTAGCTGCTATGGGTATTAGTACAGCAGCACTTTTTGGTATTAATAATTTTATAAATAATCCGCTTCAATCAAAAAAATATGACCAAACATTTTTTAACAAAGTGGAAAAATATATTGATAACAATATTAGTTCTAAACCAAAAGTTAAAAAATTTACCGATTATTTACATAATTTAAAAGTTTCTGTATCAAGACAAATTGATAAATCAGAAATTTTAAGAACAATGTTCAGAAAACCCAGTATCGGCGGTCCAATGGCTCAATCTCAAGCAGTAAGTTCCAGAGGACATATAGCTACACGTGCAATTGAAATCATGAAAAAGTACAAAGAAGCACATCCCGGTTTTACTGAATTTGATGCAATAATTAAAAAAGCAGAAAAAGATTCTTACAAATATTTAGATGAAATAATTCAAACAATAAACAATTCGTCTGCAAATCTTAAAGAGATTATTACAAAAAAACCCGCATGGGGTTTTGGCATAATTAAAAACAAATCTTCTTTGCAAGAAATTTTGAACAAAAACAGATTAATAAACAACTATAAAAATTCCGGAAAAACTCTTGGACAAAAAGCTTCCGGATACCTAATGAGAGCTACGGAATGCCTTACAAACGGTATGTTTTCCGGCAAAGGTGCCGTACTTTTACAGGCATTGATGATAGCACAATCATACAGCGAAGCTTCTAAAGCTGAGAAAGGCGAGAAATTTTCAACATTTATGGCATCACTTACAGAATTGATGGCATTTATGGCCACTATGGGCATTCAAATGAGAATAACAAACAGCCTGGCAGGCTTAAAGTATATAGGTATGACAAAACCGCAATATGAAAAATACTTAGAACTTGTCGAAAAAGCTAACGGTTTTGCAAAGACAAAAGATTTAGCACAATACAAAAATACTGTTGCACAAATAAAAGCATTAAAAGATTTAGGCAAAGCAAATACTAAATGGTATCAAAAACCTATAAAGTGGATTGGTAAAGTAGTAGGCTACGGCAGAATCAGAGAAACCGTTAAACCACTTAAAGCATCAAAAGCTTCTACTCTTCTTGCCAAAATTCCATATGGTTTGAAAGTAGGCTTAGGATATGCCGGCAGGGTCGGCTTAATCATGGCAGCAATAATACCAATATTCTCGGGTGCTGCAAAGAAAATATCTTATGCTATATTTGGCAAACCGGTAAAAACTCTCGAGCGTGAGAAAGCAAAAGAAAGTGCTTCAGAACAACCGTCTCAAGTCGTACCTCAACAGCAACAGACAACCCAAAATCCTAATAGCCAAACTTTCCAGCAACAGCCTCTTCAAACGACACAAACCGTTTCTACCGGAAAACCGGGAAACTTATTAGAAACAATGAATAATATGCACAATAATCCGGCTATCGGCTCACAAACAGTCACTCCTGTTGTGCAGCAACAATCTCCAATTCAATCACCTGACGCCGGTATTGTAAGAACTTATATACCAAATCCTATTTTAGGTACAGAAAATGTACAAAATGTTGCAGCAACACGTTCAGCTAGAATTGATGCGGTTTTAAGACAGGCCGATTATGCTGAAGCAATGGCACAACGTTATTTATAAAGATTTAAAAATTTACAAATACTCTCTTCTATGTCACTTAGGTATTCATTGTTAATATTTCTTTACAATCTAAAAAATTAAAGCAAATATTAACTAAAGATATACTTTATATATATAAGACTAGACATTATTAATTAACGAGAGAGAGTAAAATTAAAGATGACAAGCTTCATTTCAAATGACAGCTTAATAGTTAACAAATATTCAGTGTCAGCAAATCAATTGACATCTGAACCAACTTTGGCAATTACAACCCGAAATATATTTGAATCTAAAGTGCCGGAAGCATTGAGCGAAAACTCGGCATCAGATACACTGCAAAAAGCAGAAACAGCAAAGCCCGAATATGATACTGACGAACTTGTTAAGAAGTACAAAAAGAATCCGGCTGCGATACTGGATGAAATAGATTTTGGTTTTAGCAGTGAACAAAAGGAATATTTAAAGAATTTTTTGACGGATAAAAAATCTTTAAAATCGTTTTTAAAAATAGTTACACAATCCGAACTGTCAGCAGACGATATCTTGGCAGGTATTAAAGTTGTTGCTGAAAAAGAAGGCTCAAAATTCTTTAAAAAAGTAGGTAATGTTTTCAAAACTTTATTTAAAGAAGGTATCACAGAAGCATTTGAATTGGCACAAAGCGAACAGGTCTACTATTCCGGAAAATTAGGTTCTAACATGAACGAAATCCGAGCAGAAAGAGAAGATTTTTCATCAGAAGCAGTAGCAAATATAGGTCAAGCTGTCACAGACGAACCGGAAATTAAAGACAGCACTATGCATTTTGTTGAAAAAGACAAAACAACAGGTTCTAAACTTTATACGGAATCTGACGTAAAAAATGCTGTAGACATTATGCTTGAAAATCCTAAAGAAGCTGAAAAATTTGTTGATAACGCAGTAGAGCTTGAATCAATTAAAGATAAAAACAATTTTATAAAATATGAAGGTTCAACAATCATCAATGTTGGACAAAAAATGTTTGAACACGAAGAACTCAAACCGACTATAATTAAAACTGCTCAAAAAACAGATATGACTGACGGCTACTTAGTTGGAATCAGTGATAATTTGTTAGTAAACCCGGAAATGCAAGAATCTTTGGACAAATTTTTGGACTTGAAAGATATAAACGGTAAAGACAGATTTAGTGCAGAAAATATTTTATCTCAAACAGATTATATGAAAGCACTAAACGATATTAATCTGAAAAAATATACAGACGACACATTATCAATTTCAAAATACCAAAAGTTAGATGGTAACAGTATTGTAAAAATAGCAAAAAATATTACAGACAATCCAGCAAACAAAGATAGAATTCTTGAAATAATAAATTCAAATAAATATTCAAAAGAAGAGTTAAATAGCTACATTAATACCAATATAGATACGGAAATTAATATAAAAAATGAAAGCAACATTTCTCAAATTCAAAATAATTTTTTAATCACAAATTCAATTGAAAAACAAAACAGTTATACAGCAGTGTCTATAGCTGAAAACGAAGCTGATAATTCTATTGAAAATAGTGCAACAATAGAAATTAACGGCACACAATATAACAAAAAAGCTGTAGCACAAGTATTCTACAAAAAGTACGGAGAAATTGGCGACAAAATACTTAATAAACTTGAATCAGATCCTAAGTTTTTAGAAACAATAAAACAGTATAGTGATTTTCCTGTAATATTGGAAGCTTTTACAGAAAAGCCTAATTTGGTTAACAAACTATTATGTTCAGTTGCAGGATTGAGCAAGTCCGAAATGTCACAAATAATACCTCTTTGCACAAATTCAGAAAAGACATCTCTTATGATTGATCTTATTGGTAGATACGGCGTTTCAAAAGCAGTAATAATGTTTACAGCTGCAAAAAACACACACAAACTTGATGAAGTCGGTGCATATATCAATCAAAATACAGGTGACGATAATTACACAAAAAAAGAAAATATAGAAAAAATGATTAATTAGTTTTGTATGACAAAACAGTTTAAAAACTCTGGCTTCTGTAACAGATATAAAAAGGTTTTTTATGATTTTTAATGCTTATCGCATTTATTATAGTCGCCTCTCAACAAAAAAAGACAACCTTTCGTAGTCTTTTTATAATGGTGGGCGTTGAGAAGAGCTCTTGTTTTTAAACTGACTAAATGTCAGTTTAAAAATGAGATGAGAACTCCGTCGGGAGTGAGACGCCTCTCAACAAAAAAAGACTACCTTTCGTAGTCTTTTTATAATGGTGGGCGTTGAGAGGCTCGAACTCCCGACATCTTCCTTGTAAGGGAAGCGCTCTACCAACTGAGCTAAACGCCCGTTTACTTGTAATTAAACGAGTCAAACCCGTATAACAATATTACTAAATAAATATCTTGTGTCAATAATTTTTTATTTTTTGCTGAAAAAACCTATCAACTTGTCCAAAAATCCTTCTTCCTGTTCAAGACCTTCTCCTGTAGTCAACAAAGACAATTGCAGCTTTGCTTCTTCTTTCTCATCAGAATTCGGGGCAATTTTAAGGTACTTTTCGTAATAATCAATAGCATCACCGATTTTTCTGTTTTTTTGTGAATGTTGTGCAAGCTTAAATAGAGTTTCATAATCTCTTGTGTTGTTTTCCGCAAGATGTGTAAGATACTCTATCACTTTGTCTTCATAACCCTGCTCTTCATAGAATTTTATTAGTCTCTTTAAAGTAGCTGTGTCGTCTTTTTCAATTTCGACAAGCTTTTCACAAAACTCTGCACAAGCAAATTTGTCATCCAAAGCGGAATATAAGTTAATCAATTCTTTAATAACATCAACATTCTTTGTGTTTTCGTTGTATGCATTCAAAAATTCATCGAGAGCAAGCTCTAAGTTCTTTTTCTTGATGTAATATTTTCCCCAGTTGAAATATGAGTTAAAATCATCTTTCTTTTGTTCATAGACAAGTGCTCTCATTTGGCTGGCAAGAGGGCTGTCAGAGTCCAATTTTTCGTATGTATCAATGTATTTTAGCGTATTTTCCAAATCACCCTTATTGTAATAATACTCAGCCATAAGTGCTGAATACTGAGGCAAAGCTTTTTCTTTGTCAGAAAGATTTTTAAGCAATTCAAACGCATCTTCATTTTTTTCTTGCATAAGCATGGATTTTATTTTGTCAAAAACGTTTGTTGCAAAACTTTCTGCCTTTTCGTAATTACCTGATGACAGATATATTTTGCACAAAAAAGCTTTTATTTCTTCGCTTTGCGGATACAATTCATAAGCTTGCAAAAGAACATGCAGTGCAGCATCTTTGTCTTCCGAGTAATAAAGACCGGCCAAATCGAGATAAACCGCTTCATTGTGGTCATGATCAAGGATTTTTAAGTATTCGTCAATTGCTTGGTTGTTCTTACCGATTATTTTGTAAGTCTGAGCAAGCAGATACCTGGAATTTATGGACTCTTTTTCGTCAGAAGTATTGTTTATAGCTTTTTTGTAGTCATCAGCCGCTTGAGCAAGCCTTCCTTCAATGGTTTTTAGCTTGGCTCTTGTCATGTAATATTCATACTTGTTGTCATGAAAATATAAATCCAAAAGCTGCGAATATGATATAGGATCTTCCGGCTTCAAAAGCATGTACAAATTCCAGTAGTTTATGGCATCTTGGTTGTACTGTAGCATTTGTGCACAAGTTGCAAGCTTTTGCAAAACATCCGTATCGTTTTTATCAGCTTCATGAGCATATTTGTAACATTCATATGCTTGTTCAAATTTGTCATCATCTTCAAACTGCTGTGCTTTTATCAATGCCTGTGCAATAGTTTTGTTAGCCATAAAATAACCTCTGATACTCTAATAACAACGATTATACAAAAGACTAAAAACCAAAACAAGCACAGATTGGGTAATAGATAATAAAGATTTATTTTGATTTATACACACAAAGAACGCTAACTACAGCACAGAAAATTAAGTTCGATTGCAACAAATCATTAACAATTACTACTACTTATGTTTAAAAAAACAAAATTTGTGGAACTTAAACATTGATTACTTAAAAGCACGAAGAGTCGAAACGAGGTAGTAAATGGCAGCAAATACAGAAATTTGTACTGGTTTTTTGCCTGAAAAATACTTCTGTTCATGCACAAAACCTAATCCGCTAAATATCACAAATCTTGACTTATATATTGATTCAAAATCAGCAAATGACACAATAAAAGCACTTGACCTACTGATTACGGGCAGGTCTATACAAAATAACAGCTTGTTTGTTGAGATGCCGAATACTTTTGAAAAAATGTCATCTGAATCATGTCAAAAAATTACTGAGAAAAAATCAATAGTGTCAAAGCTTGCAATAGCAGCTGCACTCGTTTTTTCACTGTTTTTTACTCCTGCTGCCTCGTCAGCTGATACAGTACCCGTACCTACACTCGACAAACTTCATCAAAATAACGTGATAAATCCGGGTACTATGGACAAAGATCCGGACGGAAACCCGATTCAAGGTACAGGTGAAATATACCCTGAATCCGCATATATTTTGACACCGACAGACAAAGAGGGAACAAATACAATAAAAAGGTATGAAATAATCGAAACGACAAAATATTATGACCCGAATACAGGCCTTGAGGTTGCAGAAGATGAGAGAATCGAAGGAGTCCAATACAGGGAAGTAACAGTAAAACAAGCTGTTGAAAAGTATTATACAGTGTCACTCAAACAAACTGACTATTACGGATCACAAGGTGTGTCGGATGAACAAAAACAGTTTAAAATAACTGTCCAAAATCCGAAAGATTCAAGTACACCGGCATTTGACTACGACATAACATACCATGTTGACTCATCCAGACTCGCACCGGAGAGAATAACAGAAGACTTAAAGGGGGCAGACATAAACAACGATTTTATTAACAAACATACTGATGAATCCGGCGGAGCAATTGATAATAGCGGTAACATAGGCAATATCACAGGTGATTTTATTGGAAACCATGCTCGTGATTATGGCGGAGCAATTTATAATAGAGTTGGCATAGACAACATCACAGGGGATTTTATTGGAAACTATGCAGATGATGGCGGAGCAATTGCTAATAACGGTAATGGTAATATAGTCAACATCACAGGCGATTTTATTGGGAACCATGCTGGTGCAGATGGCGGAGCAGTTCATAATTTCAGAGATATAGGCAACATCACAGGGGATTTTATTGGGAACTATACTGGTGATGATGGCGGAGCAATTTATAATAGCGGTAACATAGGCAATATCACAGGTGATTTTATTGGTAACTATGGTAGCTTTGCCTCGTCAGTTCATAATAAAGGCAAAATAGACTACATCACAGGTAATTTTAATTCCAATTTTGCGAGCACAATTACTAACAGAGGAGATATAAGCAACATCACAGGGAATTTTATTGGGAACTATGATATCAGTATGGGCGGAGCAGTTTATAATTACGGTGATATAGGCAGCATCACAGGTGTTTTTGTTGGAAACTATACTGGTAGTTTTGGCGGAGCAATTTATAATAGCGAAGTCATAGAAAACATCACAGGTGTTTTTGTTGGAAACTATACTGGTAGTTATGGTGGAGCAATTAATAATAGTGATGGCGGCAATATAGGCAACATCACAGGTGATTTTATTGGGAACTACTCTTCCAGATGGAACGGTGGAGCAATTTATAATAGTTATGGCAGCAATATAGGCAACATCACAGGTGATTTTATTAACAATTATATTGTTTCCACTGAATATAGTGCACAAGGTGGAGCTATTTGTAACTATTATTCAGGACTTTCACTTACAGACAGCTCATTTATAAACAACTATGTGGTAGGGAAAAATGAAGCAAAAGGCGGAGCTATATATTTGAATAGTGGTACTGTTAATATAACCGCAGACAAAAAAGATGTTATTTTTGAAGGAAATTTTTCCGCATCTTCTCAAAATCCTGACGGTACATTCAATGACAAAAAATCAGACGGGATATACATAAAAAATGGTACACTAAATCTCAATGCAAAAAACAATGATATTATCCTCAATGACACTGTTACTGCTGAAAGCGGTACAATTTCAATAAACGGATCCTCAAATATATATTTCAATAACAATGATAACAATTTAAATCTTACCGAATTTAATATAGAAGGCGGCAACTTAAAATTCAACGGACAACTCACTTCACAAAAAACCGATATTGGTTCAAACGGAAGTGTAAACCTTGACTTGAAGAATAACACTGTGTCAAAAATTTCACTGGGAGCTTTGACGCTGAACAACAATCTCAACTTGAAGATTGATGCAGATTTGTCGTCGGGAAATACTGATTCCATAAATGTAAATTCATTGGTAAACAATGGAAATTCAATAAACATCGAAGATATAAATATTACCTCAGACCTAGACGACAAAGACTATATATATTCAGAAATAATCAACGCAAATGTGGAACTGAATATATCCGACGCAGTAGATGCATATCTGACTACCAACTACAAATATAACATAATCGGACTAAGTGATACAAATGTTGCATATCTCTTATTTAAAAAAGAAGGTGTAAATCTGGGACTTCCTTATACAATAAAGGAAAGCGGAAATATTGTGTATTCCATGACTGAAGATGAAGTAATAAACGACTGGATATTAAATTCGGAAATAAGCTCTGACAGTTTTACATTAAATGGTAATGGACATACAATTAAATCTGCTGATAGTTCGACAGAAGGGCTTGTTTTGACAGCCCAAAAAGAGCTCTATATAGACAACGTAAAAGAAATCAGTGGATTTGTATCAGAAAACGGCGGGGCAATTTTGTCATCAGGCACACTGAACATTTCAAACACAACATTCACAAACAACAGTGCAAAGAACATGGGTGGTGCGATAACAGCATCAGGAACAACTAACATTTCAAACAGCACATTTAGCGGAAATACTGTAGCAAATGCCGGCGGAGCAATTTATATTCCAACATCCGGAAACATTACTGAAATAAACGGTATGATTTCAGGTTCGTCAGTCTCTTACAAAGATGAAAGTATTACTGCATTTGATCCTGGTAATTCTTATGCCGTTTCAGACGGTTACAACATTGTGGTTATACAAAAAATGGAACTCTCCGACGATATACCAAACGGAGACGTGATGTTTGAAGAATATAAAAATCAGCTGAATCAAGGAATAGCCGATGGTTCAATAGCCGGTTCCGTATCTGATCTGCCGGTTATGCCATCCAGACCGGAAGTCGATGAAGAAATAGCATCAATGATTGAAGATCTGTCATCCAAATTTCAGCAAGCAACGATAGAATATGATGGAGAAGTTCTCGGCACATATATTGTAAACCCATTTTACGGGCAAGGCCAAGATGTTAAAGTAGAGTTCGGGATTGTATCACTAAACGGACAGACAGCGGAAAATCCAATAGAATACACAATCAAAGATACTGTGTTTAAAGACAACAAAGTACACAGCACGACAAGCAACGCACTTGGAGGTGCAATAGCTATAGAAAACAAAGGTCTGGATTTGTCATCAATATTGAAACCGACAGATCTTGGGACTATTGATGCAGCAGCCGACCCATCCGGAATGACAAAAGAAGAAGTCATTGCTATGCTCGAAGAATATGTAAAAGAAGGCATATTTATAAAATCTATGGATGAATTTATATCCGACGAGTATACCGGTGATATAAAAGATCCAAAAATTACATTCATAAACACATCATTTATCAACAACTCCGCTCAGTCAGACTCCGGTGAAGCAAAAGGCGGTGCAATTTATGCAAACACTGACTTGACAGTAAAAGCAGATAACGGAACATCATTATTTAAAGGAAACACTGCAAACGGTGAGTCGAATGCGATTTATTTGGACAACGCAGACAAAACACTTTATCTCGACTCCAGAAACAAAGGTTTGATTCAATTTGATGACAAAATATACGGACAGGCAGGCTACAAAGTTTCGATATCCGGCGACGATGAAAAATCAACAGTTGCGTTCAACAACAATGTAGACAATGCAGTTGTAACATCAGAAAATGTCACCATATCTCTTGGCAACAACGAAGTATTTAAAAACTCAGATTTCACAATTAACTCCGGAGGTATTAGTCTTGTCAACGATTCTATTGAACAACACTATGCAAAATCATTTAATATAAACGGCAATATAAATCTAAGCCTTGATGCAGACCTTTCCAATGCATCTATGGACAGACTCCCTGAAAACACAATTGTTTCACAAGACGGAAAAATCAATGTTGCAAATATAAACCTTACTTCAGACTCAAAAACCGAAACAACAAACATACAATTTGCTCACGACTCATACAAAGAATATGTACAATACACGGGTGCGTCACAGCTTTCTAAAGATACACAAGTAACGCAGCTTTTTGCACCTATTTACAAGTACGGTGTTTCATATGACCCGGAATCAGGCATGTTTACTTTTGTACAAGGTGCAGGTGCACCATCAGGAAGCTATGAAGCATTCAACCCATCAGTTGTCGCACCTGCGGTTGTTACTCAGGCCGGTGCATATACAACCCAGCTTCAAACATTCAATTACGCATTCCAACATTCTGACAACTTTATGGCTATTCCGTATTTAGAAAGAATTTCAATTAAAAACAGCAACAAATATGCTCTTTCTCCAACGGCTGATGCGACAGATGTCGGAACATTCTCTCCACTGTTAATAAAAGAAGAAGACGCAGGTTTTTGGGTCAAACCATATGCATCTTTTGAAAGCATACCTCTGAAAAACGGTCCGAAAGTTTCTAACATAAATTACGGAACATTGGTTGGGTATGATTCAAAACTTACAGACATAGGTCACGGCTGGGACAGAGTTCTCACCGGGTATATAGGATACAACGGTGCATCTCAAAGATATCAAGGTGTCGATACGTACCAAAACGGCGGTTTAATCGGTTCAACGATAACTTTATACAAAGGTAATTTCTTCAACGCAACAACCGTCAGTGTCGGTGCCAGTGTAGGTGATTCTTCCAACATGTACGGTAATGAAAATTACACAATGCTTCTTGCCGGTATCGGAAACAAAACTGGATACAACTTTGAATTTAAAGAAGGAAAATATATTATCCAACCTGCAATGCTCTTAAGTTACACTTTTGTAAATACTTTTGATTATACAAACGCAGCAGGACTCAGAATAGAAAGTGACCCTCTTCATGCGATACAAGTAGCACCCGGCGTTAAATTTATAATGAATACAAAAAACGGATGGCAGCCATATATTGGAGTCAATATGGTTTGGAATCTGATGGACAAGTCTGATGTCAGAGCAAATGATGTAAGACTTCCGGAAATGAGCATCAAACCTTATGTTCAATATGGTGTCGGTGTTCAAAAAAGATTTAAAGATGACAATGTAATGGCTTACGGTCAAGCTATGATACACAATGGCGGCAGAAACGGTCTGTCACTTTCATTCGGTTTGAGATGGAAAGTCGGAAAAGATTAAGACATATACTATCAGTATAAAGACAATATTTATTGTTTAGTGTTAGTATATTGATATGGACAAGAAATTTAAAATTGTATCAAAATACAAACCGGCAGGTGACCAGCCAAAAGCCATTGACGCACTCACAGAAGGTTTGAATCTCGGATGTGATGCCCAGACACTTTTGGGTATTACAGGTTCCGGAAAAACTTTTACAATTGCGAATGTCATTGAACGGATTCAAAAGCCGACACTTGTCATTGCTCACAACAAAACACTTGCTGCACAGCTTTACAATGAGTTCAAAGAACTTTTCCCGGAAAATGCTGTTGAGTATTTTATAAGCTATTATGACTATTATCAGCCGGAAGCATACATACCGAGAACAGACACATTTATTGAAAAATCAGCAACAATAAACGATGAAATTGACAGGTTGAGGCACAATACTACAAGAAGCCTTTACACCAGAAATGATGTAATTGTAGTCGCTTCTGTAAGCTGCATTTACGGTTTGGGTTCACCTGAAAGCTATTACAAAGGTTCTGTTACATTAAAAGTCGGTCAGCAAATGGACAGAGATGATTTATTGCAGCATCTTGTCGCAGCACAATACACAAGAAACGACATTGAACTAGACAGAGCAACTTTCAGGGCAAGAGGTGATTTTGTCGAAATTATGCCTTCTTACGAAAAAATTATCACAAGAGTAAGTTTTTTCGGAGATGAAATTGAAAAAATTACAAAAATTGATAATGTTACGGGTGAAATTCTTGAAACACCGGATTCAACAGTTTTGTTCCCGGCAGTTCATTATCTGTCAGACGATGACGACAAAGAAGAAACTATTCGTCTTATAAATGAAGAATTAAAAATCAGGCTTGGTGAATTGTATGCCCAAAACAAGCTTGTTGAAGCACAAAGACTCGAACAACGTGTAAAATACGATGTCGAAATGATTAAAGAAATGGGATACTGCTCCGGCATTGAAAACTATTCCCGAATCATTGAAAGAAGGCCGCCCGGCTCACCTCCAAAAACATTGATAGATTATTTCAAAGGTGATTTCTTGCTTGTAATTGATGAATCTCACGTAACAATACCTCAGCTAAAAGGTATGTACAGAGGTGATGCGGCAAGAAAAGATGTTTTGATAGATTACGGATTTAGGCTCCCATGTGCAAAAGACAACAGACCTTTAACAGATGAAGAATTTTGGAGCAGAGTACACCAAAAAATATTCATATCAGCTACTCCTGCGGCTTTTGAAAGAAGTATATCAGACCAGGTTGTGGAACAAATTATCAGACCGACAGGTCTTGTGGATCCCGAAATAATTGTCAAACCTACTGAAAATCAGGTAGATGATTTGATTGAAGAGATACAAAAAATCACTGACAAAAACGAGCGTGTACTAATTACAACGCTCACTAAAAGAATGGCTGAAGACCTTACCGAATATATGAATCAGCTCGGTATTAAGGTAAGATATTTGCACAGTGAAATTCAATCTCTTGAACGAGTAGAAATACTTAGAGACTTGAGACTTGGTGCCTTTGATGTATTGGTTGGGGTAAACCTTTTAAGAGAAGGGTTAGATATTCCTGAAGTTTCTTTAGTTGCTATTATGGACGCAGACAAAGAAGGCTTTTTGCGTTCAGAAACCAGTTTGATACAAACAATCGGACGTGCCGCAAGAAATTCATGCGGCAAAGTAATTATGTATGCAGATAAAATAACTGACAGTATGGATAGTGCTATATCAGAGACCTTACGCAGAAGAAACATACAAATTGCTTACAATAAAGAACATAACATAATACCTAAAACTATTAAAAAGCCGGTTGAAAACAATTTATTACAACTTGTGTCCAGCTACAGAAATCTCGAAGATATTGTTGCCGAAGAAATGGTAGAAATGAATTTGAATGTTTCCGATATACCGAAACTTATCCAAAAGCTGGAAAAAGACATGCACAGTGCAGCAAAAGTTCTGGATTTTGAACGAGCAGCAGAAATACGTGACCAGCTTAAAAAACTGAGAGAAATGGCAAAACAAAAAAATTAGTAATAATTGTTTTTGCTTTCAATATCAAAATGCAGCTGTCCCCAATAATCTGCCAAAACAGCTAGGTTGATTGTAATAAAAAATATAGAGACATATTTAAATATAGCCCCAAATTCAAAGAAAGAATATATCAAATACAATGTAGGTGCTGCTACAAATATAGAATATAAGCATATTAGCAGTAAACATACTATAGTGTAGACAAGCACATCAGCAAGCCCGTTCATTATCTTGCTAATACTTAAACCCTCTTTTATAGAATATTTTTCTGCATAATTTATTAATGCGGTAATTAAGATACAAAATATAAAAAATCTAATCATCCAAAGTGCAATTTGCTGCGGCAAACCTTCAAAGTTAAAAAGTCCGACTACAAAACTCACAACAAAAAGACCTATAATTGAAAAAGGAATAGCAATTAATGAAGACTGTGTTGCAACCTTTAAAAACAAAGAAGGATTAAATTTGGGAAGCGTTTCAATGCGTTGATTTATTCTGTTACTTATTATAATTGTACAAAATCCCAAGTAAAAATATATTATAAGCATCCAAAGCAAAATATTGAATAAATTAAAATCACTTGTGGGAAATATAATCGTATACATCATATAAATAGCATAACTAAACACTCCTAACCTGATTAAGGAGTAATTGTCCGTATATACCGATCTAATAGAATCAACTATTGACGCCATAAATTTCCCTTTGTGAACTATTATAATATTTATCTACTCAGGATACAACTACTGCATATATTTGATTTTGAAGCAACACCATCTGCAATAAACATTTCTTATTTACATATACGTGTATATTAACCATATGGGTAATAAAAAAATTAACCCTTTGATTTATGGAAATATAAACCAAAATAACCATAATATTAATATGAGGAGAGTAGTGTATGTTAAAAGGACTTTCTGGACAAGATTTAATTAATCAAAATTTAATTCAGAACTCTGAACTGGAGAGAACTTCTCTAAACAGAAAAAATCCATATTCAAATATTGATAAAAATCTTTTAGTGGATGAAACTGATATATCAAATGAAGCAGTAAACCTTTATCAAAAAGATTTGGATATAAAGAAGTTTACTAACCTTGCAATGTCTGATCCGGACAACAATGATTGTAATCTATTAGTATTTAAAAATGTTTTTGGCTCACAAGACACAAACTTTGAAAACAAAATCATTGAAGGAATTTTTAATAACAAAGAGTTCTTAAAAGATTTATTTGGTTAAATAAATTATGGATATGTCATCTACGGAAAATGTATCCGGGCTATCGGGTGTAAAATTTAATGATGAAGGCGGTGTTTCAGAGAAGCTATCTCGTCTTTATGAATTGTATGAGTCAGGTCGATACAGTGATGTTTTGTCGTCATTAGAATCTGACAGTCTTGTACTTTCTACCTCAAATGCTCAATTACTTTTGGGCAACTGTTTAAAACAGCAAGGCAATATAGAAGAAGCTCTCAAACATTGGAAAAAAGCTATAGAAATTTCTCCTCTTGAATATGCAGCATACATAAATATTGGAAATTATCTTTATGCATCAGGCAATATTAGTGAAGCCATTTTAAATTGGCATATTGCAAATACCATTATGCCTGAAAATCCGACAGTAAACATAAACCTTGCACATGCATACGACAAAAAAGGAAATCGAATTAAAGCAACAAAATATTTTGAAAAATATTTAAAATACCAGACACGAACATCATCTACAGAATATATCACAGTTAAACATACTATCGCAAACCTCACTGCTAAAGTAGATTTTTATGCAAAAAAAGTTGAAGAATTCAAGCTAAAAAAAGATTTAAAAACTATCGCGGCATTATATTTGAAAATGATATCAACTTATGCAAATTTACCGTCGATTTATTCGAATATAGCTGAAATATTTTACTTTGATAAAAACTATGAAAAGGCATATGAATTTTATCAAACAGTATACTTATATTTTCCTTGTACAACAAAAACTTTATTAGAACTTGCTAATTTAGCTTATCTATTGGGACAAAAGTCATATTCGTATGCTTATTACAAAAGAGCTTTACAATTTTTACCGGAAGGTACATCTTACAATTTGAAAGTAAAACAACAGCTAAGTGCTCTTTCTACAGTATTAAACGACCCGGAATTAATAGAAACACATTTACAAAAAGCCCGTGAAGCTGAAGCTAACAATGATTATGAAATAGCTATAGATGAATATGAAAACTATATGATTTTGTCTGAATCAGAAAATCAGGATATACAGCAGCTTATTGATAAGTATAAAATTTTTGCAAATCCTGAACCATTTGTTGTAAATGTTTTATATAGCCAAATTCCGGATTTAATGAACAAGAAAAAGCTCAGTGCCTGTGTTGACGTTTGTGATAGAATAATGAAGATTGCTTCCGAACACTCAAAAGAAGTTGTTTACGCAATGAAATGCAAAGCTGAGTGCAAACGTATTATTATTGCAAGGGAACAGTTTGGTGTTTAAAACATTAAAAAAAATTTATTATAAATATGTACTAAAAAGAACATATTATCGTACGGGAAAATGCTTGGGATGCGGTGAGTGCTGTAGACAAATATACGTAAGACACATAAAAAATGTAGTACAAACTGAAGAAGAATTTAAAAAATTACAGCTTTTACACCCATTTTACACATATCTAAAAGTAATTGGAAAAGATGATATTGGCTTAATTTTTGAGTGCCAAAAACTTGATAAAACAACAAACAAATGTACTATCCACAAAAAAAGACCCGGAATATGCAGAAGGTACCCCGTTGAAGCAATTTTTATGATTGGGGGAGAGTTAGGTAAAAATTGCGGTTATAAATTCATTCCCATCGAATCATTTGACGAAGTAATGAAAAATTTAAATAAATGATTTAAACAGATTTTTTAAAATATAGTGATATTCAACATTGTGAACTCTTAAAATATCAACACCTTTTTCACAGAGTTTTTGAGAAAGAATGACAGTAGCAATATCTAATTTTGGATTATCTTCAGAATCGATAGTTTCCTGCAAAAAACTTTTTCTGGAATGCCCTACCAATATCGGACATCCTAGTGATTTAAATTCTTTTAATCGTTTTATTATTGCCAAATTATGTTCTGTTGTTTTCCCAAATCCCAATCCGGGATCAATTATTATATTTGATTTTGGGAAACCGGCAGAAGTAAGAAGCTCTATTTTATTTAAAAAGTAATCAAAAATTTCATCGACAACATCATAAACATATTCTGGAGAATTCTGCATAATATCAGGAGTGCCTTTGCTATGATTTAATATAACCGGTACATTTGTATCAATTAATAAATCAAACATCTTGTCATCCCAATCGAATGAAGAAATATCATTAATAATATCAGCACCGGCTAAAATGGCTTTCTTTGCTGTATCAGAATTTCTTGTATCTACGCTAATAATTGTATCGCAATCATTTTCTCTGATTTTTTTGATTAATGGCAGCACTCTTTCTTGTTCTTTATCAGAAGAAACTTCTTGTGCAAAAGGTCTTGTTGATTCACCGCCAATATCAATAATATCTGCATTATTTTTTACCAAATATTGATAATGCTCATATGCTCTCTGAATATCAAAATATTTGCCTCCATCAGAACATGAATCCGGAGTAACATTGAGTATTCCCATTACATAAATGTTATCTCCCCATAAAAAAGTTTTGTTTCTTATCTTTAGTGCAACAGTTTTGTATTCAATTAACTTATCTATTTCATCAGCAAGAACTTTAAGTCTAAAAGGCTGATTACGTAATTTTTTAGAAATTTTCTTTAACTCAGAAATTGAACCGCTCAAAATACAATCTGACAAATCTATTTTGCCGGTTATAACTTCTCTGTGCACCGCACAATCAGTACCGGAGGCAAGTGCGGTTTGTTTTAGAATATTTGCTTGTGCACAATTAAGGTTGGAAATTTTTAAAGTTAAGAAGCTGTGTTTTTCAATACCTCTATGAACATAGCTTTTATCAAAACCTATTTTGTCCAAAGAAATATTATCGCTATCTATAATTTTTAATTTAAAAGTGTTATCCATATTTTTAAAGTTATCATAAAAAAAGACTCTTTTTCTACAAAAGAGTCTTTTTATTATTTATAACAAATTTTATATAACGTCCAAGACAGCTGCAGCAAGTTCAGTTACAGCTTTTTGATTAGCTCTTTTTTCCTTCTGCTTTTCATTAAACTCAAACATATCGGATTGGCCGTTTTTATTTTTGTCTACTGCAAGACCGGAAGCTGTAGTAGTAAAGCCGAATACACTTGCAAGTGAGTTCACTGTCTTTTTAAAGAGGTTTTCACCGGCAGCTGTGTTATATTCAACAGAGCCAACTTCGGATTTTACACCCTTTGTTGAAATTCTTTTTAGATAATCAGAAGCTGAATTAAGTCCCTTGAAAATAACTTTTTTTGTTTTAGATTCAACTGACTGAGCTTTTTGTGACAATTTATCAGAAACAGCAAACAATTTGTTACCTATATTGTTAGAAATATTTTTTACAAAGTTTTTATCCTTAACAAGGTAAAATAATTTGTTTGCAGTACCTCTTGCAACTATAGTACCTGTTGCAAGTGCAATAGTAGTAAGAGCAAAAGTCTTTAAAGGTCCCCTAACTTTGCTGTCAGAAGAAACATCAACATCGTCAACAATATTTTTAAGCCTATCAAGCTTGTCCTCATCCAGATTTCTAAAACCGTTTGTATCTCTGATAAATTCACTTGTTTCAGAAAGCATTTCAGCAGTATTACTGGATTTAAAAGAAGGTTTAATTGGTGAGCAATTCGATGTGGCTTGAATCATATTTTTACTCCAAGAAATTTAATTCACATATAGCATAATGATACTAAAAGTACAAAATTGCTATAGAGGAATACTTATATTAACAAATTGTAACAATAATTACAATCTTCTCGTAAATTATACTACATTTTTTGGCAAAAAAAAAGCTGCACTGCAGCTTATACTTCATAATCTTGGGAGGAGATTTGGGGATTTGTTACATGTATCTTAATTCATTATTAAAAAAATGTTTACCTTTTTAATAATAATTTTAATAAAAATTTACAATCTATTTAAAAGCATGTATTTTTTGTGATAATACATCATTTTTTCTTTTTAGGCATGGTTTGAGAATAACTGCGTGAATTTGAATTGCCTTGAATACGTTTTACTGAAATAACTTCCGGAATAGATTGCAGCTTTGTTATAACACTTTTTAAACGATTTATATTGTCGACCTCAATTCCCATTTCGATAATACCAATCTTTTTCACATTTGACTTAATATTCGCATAAGCAATATTGGTATTACAGTCGGTAAGTTCAATCATTATATCTTTAAGAATACCCATTTTGTCCTGTACATCAATACGAATCGAAGCAACATATGTTTTGCTCAGACCTTTATCTGCCCATTTTATGTCAATGAGTCTTTCTTCGGGAATAGTATCCAAAGACGGACAATCAACTCTGTGAATTGAAACTCCTTTACTTCTAGTAACAACACCCACAATAGGTTCTCCGGGCACAGGTGTACAGCATTTTGCAAAATAATACAACATACCCTCAAGACCGACAATGTCATTTTTAGATTTTTTAGTTTTAGTATGTGTAATTATAGGTTGTTCGTCATCATCAGGCTTTTTAATTCGATTAGTAATCTTATTGACGGTAGTTTCGCCATATCCCAAAGCAGCAAGCAAATCATCAATACTTGAATAATTCATTGATTCAGCAATTTGCTTCAACTCTTGTGTCTTAAGTAAATCATCAAATTTTGACTTGCCGATTTCGGCTTCAAGCATATTTCGACCAATAGAAATATGTTCTTCTCTTTTATTTTTCTTATACCACTGTTTTATTTTTGATTGTGCAAGCTTGGTCACAACAAAATTCAGCCAATCAAGTCTGGGAGCAGGTGTTTTTGATGTCATAATTTCAACAATATCACCATTGTGAAGCTTTGTTGAAAGCGGACTTATTCTGCCGTTTATCAATGCACCTGTAATTCTAAAACCGACATCCGTATGAATTCTAAAAGCAAAGTCAACAGGTGTAGCATCTTTTGGTAAATCAATTACATCTCCCATAGGCGTAAATGCAAAAACTTGATCAGAAAACAGGTCTAACTTTACACTTTCTACATATTCACTCGCTGATGATACGTCTTTTTCCATTTCGGCAAGCTTCCTCATCCAAGAGAACTGTATATCCGTATCAGCATTTGCCTTTTGAGAACCCTTTTCTTTATATTTCCAGTGAGCGGCAACACCATATTCGGCCACCTGATGCATTTCATGCGTTCTGATTTGAACTTCAATAGGTTTGGACTTCGGACCGAGTACGGATGTGTGCAATGAACGATACATATTACTTTTAGGCATTGCAATGTAATCTTTAAATCTGCCCGGTATGGGTTTAAACTGTGAGTGTATAATACCAAGTACCTCATAACATTCATTCACGGTATCAACAATAACTCTCACTGCTGAAATATCATACAATTCGTGAAAAGCAACATTTTGCCTTTTCATTTTTGAATAAATTGAATAATAGTGTTTAGAGCGTCCTGATATAGTTGCTTTGATTTTGTGCTGTTTCAAAAGCTGGCTGATTTTTTCTATCAAAACCTGAATTGTAGCATCTCGTTCGGCTTTTTTTAAGGCAACTAGCTGTGCAATTTCAAAATATTTTTCAGGATTCAAATATCTTAAAGACAAATCCTCAAGTTCGGCCTTGATTTTACCGATACCTAAACGATTTGCAAGCGGTGCAAAAATATCAAGAGTTTCCTGTGCAATTTTTTGCTGTTTTGCAGCTGCCATATAATTCAAAGTCCGCATGTTATGAAGACGATCAGCTAACTTTAGAAAGATAACCCTGACATCATTTGCCATAGCAATAAACATCCTTCTAAAATTTTCGGCTTGTCTTTCTTCCTTTGACTTAAACTGATATTTGCTTAGTTTTGTGACACCTTGTACCAAATTAAGTACATCATCACCAAATTTTTCTTTTATAGTTTCAGGAGCCGTACCCGTGTCTTCAATAATATCGTGTAAAAGAGCAGCAATAATTGTATGCTTATCCATCATAAGATCCGTCAAAATCTTTGCAACTTCGACAGGATGAATAATGTAAGGTTCTTCGCTTATTCTGTACTGTCCGGCATGCAGTTTTGCAGCAAAAATAAATGCATCTTCTATTTCTTTAATGTCATTTTCAGGACGATGCTGTGCAATTAACATTTCCTTCAATGGTTCAAATATTGTAAAATCAGGCTGTAATTCGTCAGAATCCGCATCTTGAACATTAAACTCAATATTTTCTGCATCTGAGTGCACAACTGTAGACTTATCTTCTGAAGTATTTTGAATATTTTCACTCTGTGTATTGTCTGCCATAGTTAAATATTGTACACTTTTAAGTAACACTTAACAAGGGGTCATAGACTATTTGTATGACGGAACAATTTTTTAAAGAAGTAAACAGTGGAATATTAGTTAAAATTAAAGCTGTTCCAAACTCTTCAAAAAATGAAATTTGCGGTTTATACGATAATGCTTTAAAAGTCAAAATCAAAGCACCGGCAGTTGAAAACAAGGCAAATGAAGAGCTGATTAAATTTTTTTCAAAATTGCTTAAAGTGCCTAAAAACAGCATTATTCTGAAATCAGGCGATACATCAAAATTAAAAACAATTTATATAAACAATTGTACTATTGATAAAATAAAAAATGTTTGTGCTAATATTTAATTAAAAATAAGAATAAAAGGAATTTAAACTATGATAACAACAATTGCTTGGATAATTCAAATAATATCATCATTATTGTTGATTTTGCTTGTAATGATACATTCTCCAAAGGGTGATGGTATTGCCGGTATCGGCGGAGCATCTCACGTGTTTGCTTCACAAAAAAATGCGGAATCCGGTTTAAATAAACTCACAATGTATGTAGCCATTATATTTTTCGTATCAACATTTATTGCCGGATTTAATATTTTTGGTTAATAACAAATTTGCGATAAAAAGAACCCTTTAATTAAAGGGTTCTTTTTACTATATATTAACAAGTCTTTCGAGTTTTCTGGCAAATCTGACAATCGGTTTTTCTTCACTCCAGCTGATAGAATCTACAAGTATTGTTTTACATCCCAGCATTTTTCCAAAAAGAATATCAGTCAATGGTCTGTCACCAACCATAACCATTTCATTTATATTTAGCCCGTGTAAATTTATAAACTCTCTAGCAGCCTTTGTAGATGGCTTCTTGGCATGACCAATAACAGGAAAATCAACTTGGTGTACAGCCTTTGCAATGTACTCGGGATTACTGTTGTTTGAAATTATTAAAATGAAAAAACTTTCTTTCAATCTCTTAAACAACTCAAGAACTTCCTGCGAAAACTTTCCGGATTTTGACTTCATCACAGTACTGTCCAAATCAAAAGCAATAACTTTTATACCTTCCTCTTTCAATTTATCGTAGTTTATTTCAAAAACTGTTTTAGCTTCATAATCAGCTTTTAATAACATATTTTCCTCATCTCATATTCTTAATACCAATTGTCCTCGCAAGTGCATATTTGTAGTCTTGCGGTTCTTTACTCAATTTAACCCATATTTCGTCATTAGTATTTCCTACCGCCTGCTCTTCATCAAGAGTATCATTGTATATTTTTTCAATTTTTGTTTCAAAACATTCACCAGGAGTAATAATTTCTACTGTATCATTATTTAATATTTTATTTTTTATTTTGACTTTGTACAAATTATTACCGTCTTTTTGAGACATGTCCCAAAACTCAAACAAGAAATCAGAACCTGCAAGACCTTTGGAAACATCATAGCTATAACCTTGATGGTCTTGTTCATCCAGATAAAACCCTGTAGTATAACCTCTGTTACCGATTTTTAAAAGCTGATTAAACATTTCATTTTCATCAAGCTTTTCACCGGCATAATAAGCGTCAATAGCCTTCCTGTAAGCTTTTGCAACAGCTGATACGTAATAAAGACTTTTTGTTCTGCCTTCAATTTTAAATGAATCCATACCGGCTTCAATAAGTTTCGGGATATAGTTAATCAAAGCAAGATCTTTTGTGCTTAAAATATGTGTACCTCTTGCAGTTTCTTCTATTTCGTAATATTCACCGGGTCTAGTTTCTTCCAAAAGCTTATATTTCCACCTGCAAGGTTGAGAACAACCGCCATGATTGGCTTTTCTTTCCCCATGTGTCATATAATCGCTTAACAGACATCTGCCGGACAATGACACACACTGTGCACCATGCACAAACACTTCAAGCTCTATATCAGGTACATTTTTTTTGATTTGTGAAAGTTGTTTTATTGACAATTCTCTTGCCAAAATAACTCTTGTCGCACCATAATCACGCCAAAACTTTACAGCTTCAGAATTTAGAGTATTTGTTTGAGTACTGATATGAATATCTATATCCGGTAGTTTTTGTTTTAAAACATTCAATATTCCAAAATCACTTACAATTAATGCATCTGGATTTGCATCTTTTATAATATCTATATTTTCATGAAGATTTTTCAAATCATCATCATATGCATAAATGTTTAAAGTCATGTAGACTTTCTTTTTATATGAATGTGCCAAATCAATAGCTTTTTTGAGATTTTCAGCCGTAATGATTTCGCCTTTTCTCATAGAACGCAGGCTGAAATCAACCATTCCCATATATACGGCATCCGCACCGTAATTTATAGCATAATCAAGCTTTTCTATATTGCCGGCAGGCAGAAGTAATTCAACTTTTTTATTCATAACAATACTATTTTAGTATAAAAATAATTTATACAGGATGTATTTTTTCTATAAACGCACTTGAAAACATAATTTTACCGTGTTAATATTACAACACAGATACAATAATTTTATGCGAAGGTGGTGAAAACGCAAATGCCAGAAGTAAAAGTAGGTGAAAATGAAAGCATTGAAAGTGCTTTGAAGAGATTTAAGAAAAAAGTTCAAAAAGCAGGAACTTTGTCTGAAATCAAAAGACGTGAAACATACGAAAAACCAAGCATAAAAAGAAAACGCAAATCTGAAGCTGCTCGCAAACGCAGAGTGTAAGATAAAGATATAACAAAAAAACAAGCTCTTTTTTATTAAAGAGCTTGTTTTTTTAATCCACTAAAAGTTTTTTATTGATATCTTGATTTAGCAATATTGTCAATGGTTCTGAATATTTTTTCCGTCATTTCCTGAATATATTCACTTGAAACAACACCATTCATAACTATATCAGCACACTGCATAGCAGGTCTTATGTAAGTTTGTGCAGTAGTGTTTACATTTTCAAATTGCATATCAGCAGCAACACCTGTCTTTCCTCTGGACTCTGCTCGCCTGTACCATCTGTCTTTGATTATTTCAAACGGAGTAAAGACATAAACCTTTATATCCATAATGTCTCTTATATCTTCATTTAAGACATACAAACCTTCATTGACAATGATTTTTGCAGGTCTTTTTAAAACACCGTGTGCAAAACTTTCACACGTTGTAAAGTTATAATCCGGACTTCTTACAGCAGAACCGTTTTTTAAAGAAATTAAATGTTCTTTCATCAATTGAAGATTAATAGCTTTGGGTGTATCAAAACTATATCCTTTTGCAAAGAATGCTTCATAACTGCCTGCTTCTTTTAATTCTTTTGACCAATCATAGTAGTAGTCATCACAGCAGACTATTGTGTACAAATCCGTTCTTTCTTCCGCAATGCAAGAGCGAATAGCATTTTGTACAAATGTAGTTTTGCCGGAAGCTGACTCACCTGCAATACCAATAAGAAAACTGGAATTTGGCTCGGTAAACGCACGTCTTGCAATGTTAAAAATCACCGAGTCTTTAACATTAAGAAACAACGGGTGTTTTTGTTTCTTATCTTCTTCAAGTATTTTTTTAATGCTTTCAACAATTTTTACAACTATCGGAAAATTTGAAGTTGTATCGTTTCGGTCAAGATTGTTTAATTGAGATGTATTTAATTGCATATCATAATTCCATTCACATTAACCATATTAGAATAAAATTATGAAAATTTCTTGTTTCAAAAACAAAATGTAAAAAAAATTAATGTTGAAAGCTAAAACATATAAATCGTACACTTACAAATATTTTCTTGTTAAAATAAATTTATGCCAAAGAAAATTTTATCAGGAATGAGTCTTGACGAATTGACAGATTTTACAGACTCAATACAAGAATCAAAATACAGAGCCAAACAAATTCACAATTGGATTTATTTAAAGTCTGTTTCAAGTATAGAGCAGATGACAGATATATCCAAAGCTACTCGTGAAAAAATATCTGAAGTTGCTCAAATTAGCAATGTAAAAATCAAAAACAAACAAGTAAGCTCTGACGGAACAATAAAATACCTGCTTGAATACACGGACGGAAATTGTGCAGAAACTGTTTTGATGCGTTTTGACAACAGAGCGAATCTTACTGCTTGTGTAAGCTCCCAAGTAGGCTGTGCCTGCAACTGTAAATTTTGTGCTACAGCAAAACTCGGATTCATAAGAAACTTAACACCATACGAAATTATTGAACAAGTTTTGACTATTCAAAGAGATACTGGATTAAAAGTAACCAATATAGTTTTTATGGGACAAGGCGAGCCTTTATTAAATCTTGACAATGTTTTGAAAGCTATAGAAATTTTTAACAAAGATTTTGTAATAGGCATAAGACGTATAACAGTTTCTACATGCGGAATTATTCCGCAAATAAATAAACTTGCTGAAATTGATTTCCAGCCGACACTCGCAATATCTCTTCACGCACCTGAACATGAATTGAGAAAAGAACTAATGCCTATTGAAAATAAATACCCGCTTGACGAATTAATGCAAACACTAAAAAGCTATGTATCTGATACTGGCAGGAGAATTACAATTGAATATACATTAATAAAGGGGTTTAATGATACTGTTGACTGTGCCAAAAAGCTTTCAAAACTTCTAATAAGCCTCAAAGCAAATATTAATTTAATAATATACAACCCTAACGATAAAGATAATTTTGAAAAGCCAAGTAAAGATTCAATACAAAAATTCAAATACATCTTGGAACAATCAGGGAAAAAGGTTACAATAAGACTGGAACGTGGTTCTGATATCGATGCTGCATGCGGTCAGTTGAGCAATAAATTCGCTAAATGAGACCTGTCTTTTAAGAGCAAGATGCTAAAGACAAACGGTATCTAATCATTTTTCAAATATGACACTATGTACCCATTGACTGCATTTCATACATTAATAAAGAGTAAAATAAAAACAAATAGTTAAATCAGTTAACTGTATAAAACAATATTTAAGGAGTGGTAAAAATGGCTATAATGAGAATATTGCCTGTTTCTTTGAGAATTTTAAATCAAAATAAAATCCCCCAGCAAAAAAATAGAGCATATATTAGTAATAATATACAAAAAGATATATTTTCTTTTGGTCAAACAAAAGATGTTTTGAGTATAAATTTTGAAAATTTAAAAAACAGCTTCAATGAGGATATTGAACCTTTTATGCTGGACAATAAAGATTTATACATAAAAACTTGCGGCATTGGCTTGTTTCTTCAAGATGCAACTGAAAATATAAACAAAAATCAAACAAAGTTGTACAATTATAAACTTAAAAAACTTGTTCAAATAAACAATCCGTACTTTAAAAATTACAGAATTTATTTATCCGGTGCCGATGTATATAAAAACAATTTAAAGAATTTTGACAGAATAAAACAAATGTCTAATCTTGAACTATATAATAAACCGGAAATAAAAGAAAAAATTGCAGAATCAGAAGAATTATTCATCCCCACAAAGGATTTGAATGTTATAAAATCTTTCGATGAAGCATATGAAAAAGCATACAATGAACTTGACCAAAAGTTATACGAAACTACTTTGGAAAACACCGACAAAGAATTATCTGAAAATATAAAAATCTTATACGATAAACTCTCCGCTGCTAAATTTTATGCAATGACCACACCATACGCTGAATCCAAAAATCTTCAAAAAGAGATAAATTCACTTGAAGAAAAAATTTCAGAACCTCAAAATTATATTGAAAAAATGAAAAAAGTTGATTATTTAAACAAAATTGCAGATAAAATTACAAAGGAAATAGAAAATTTTAATAACAATAAAGATGAAATAAAAAATTTCATTTCAGAAAATGAATCAATAAAAGAAAATATACCATCTCAAAATACTATTGATAATATTTTTTCAGGTCTGTATGAAAAAATTGACAAAATTGCGGATGAAAGTTACGAATCATTTAACAATGTGTATGAAACAACCTTCAGAAATGACTTAGAAAATCTTGACAGAGAAGCTGTTGTTTCAATTTTGAAAAAACAAAGAACCGCAAATCAACAGCTTGACAAAATAATAAACAGAATAAAAATGGAATATATCGCACAACAAAACGAAAATTTCAGAAAAAGAGAATTTGAAAGCGAAAAATTTTAAACTTCTTATACAACAGAAAGCACTATTTCATTTGTAGTTGCTGATGTTTGATTTTTAAGCTTATCAATCCTTTTCTGGATTTTTATGCGGTGATGAGAGTGAGGTTTTTTATCTAAGAAAGCCTTGTAATAGTGCAATGCCCTTTGTTTATTGGACATCTTATCATAACATATAGCAAGCCCCAGATACGCTTTATTAAAATCAGGATTAACTTTTAAAATTTGCGAAAAAACAGAACCTGCGGACTTAAACTCCCCTAAATTCATATATAGAGCCGAAAGGTGGTTGTAGGCAGTTAAGAATTTTGGATTGTTCTCAATTATTGTATGGTAAATCAATATTGCCATGTCATATTCTTCAATAAACTCATGTGCAACTGCAAGTTGTATTTGGGCATTCAAATTATCTCTGTCAAGCAAAATAGTATTGTGAAAAGATTTTATTGCCTCGCAAAATCTACCGGTTAGAAGATAACACAATCCTAATTCATAATGTATTTCTGAAGTAAAATATGACAATTTACGTGCAGATTCAAGAGCTTTTATTGCTTTATCGTAATTTTCTTCAGCCTTGTAAGAAATACCAAGCCCCATGAATGCTTTATAATTTTTTCTGTCAATAAATATAGACTTTAAATAATTTTTTATAGATTCTCTAAAGTGATTAGCCAAGCGAAGAGCATCTGCTTTTACAAAAAATTTATAAGCAGGTGAGACAGTGTAATTTGTCGGTTTTACAACAAAACTGTCCAATCCGTGAACTACGCTTTTGTATTTTATCCCCAAAATCTCTCCAATAAACTTAAATAATCACTTTTATATTTTAAAAATATTTCTGACAAATGTTATCAATCATATGATTTAAAAAAATTGTCCATGTGGATAATTTTTGTAAAAAAATTATCATCGGACATAAGGGGTTATATAATAATAAGTATTACGGAGTAAAACATGTCAGACATTTTAAAAAATAATCTTGATTTAATAAAAAAAGATAACCCGAATCTTGTTAAAAAAATTCTTAATGTAAAAGAATCCGCAAGAACAATTGAACTAAAAACAAATCTTGCCGGCGAATATAACCTGTACATTGATGGTATAGCAGTTCATTCGATTTCAAATGCTCAAAAAGAAGCAAATGAAATTTTGAAAAACTTACCGCATAACTCAAATATTTCTATACATGTAATATATGGACTCGGCTTAGGATATTTGTTGGATGAATTTTCCCAAAATGCTTCGGGCACAATAATTATTTTTGAAGACGATATCGAGTTGTTGCGTATTGTGCTTGAAATTGTAGACTTTTCGGAAATATTTAAAAGAAAGAACATTTATATTACAAGTGATTACAAAGAATTCAGAGAAGCATTAGACAAATCATTCAGATATCGTGCAAAATTATCAGTTTCTACACTTGACTATTACTATTTTCAAAAAAAAGAAAAATATGAAAATTTTTCAAAAGAAGTGAAGCGTCTTTTTGTTATGCTGGATCACAATTACGCTTTTCAAGTAAATCAAATATACGCATTTTTAAAATTTACTATTCTTAAACTCTATACAAAAGTCAAATCACCACTCATAAACAGTTATGAAAATTATTTGAAAAATAAGCCGGCAATAATAGTTTCCGCAGGCCCATCATTATCTAAGAACATAGACGTTTTAAAAAAATATAAAGACAATGCATATATCTTTTGTGTGGGTACAGCACTAAAAACTTTGTTAAAAAACGGAATAACACCTGATTTCTTGCACGTAATAGAAAAATCAAACACAACCGTGCATTTTAATGTCCCGGAGACCAAAGATATGATTCTGGTGTGTGAACCATATACACATTATACGGTATTTGATTATCCGTTTAAAAATATAATAATGACAGCAGCCGAAGAAACTGATTCATCCAGATGGTTTTTAGATATACTAGGCGAAAAACTGATTAACTTTGAAACAAAAGGAACAGTGTCATATCATGCACTTTATACTGCAAAATTTCTGGGCTGTAATCCTATAATTCTTATAGGACAAGATCTTGCATACTCGGATGGGCATTGCTACGCCAAAGGTTCTGCATTCGAAGACCTTGAATGTGTTTTTGATGAATCTATACAGAAATACAAAATTGTGCCAAAAGATTTTGAAGGCTACAAAAATGCTTATTATTCCCCATTGAACATATCAGATGAAGAAAAAACCGAAAAATTAAATGCAGCACTTGAAAAATTTAACTCTGAATTAGTCACAGTAAGAGGCCAAAATGGAGAGATGCTGCCTACATCTGCTGCATATTCGCTTTTCATAGAATACATAAAAGAATTCGGATTAAAATTTAATAAAGATTATAAACTTATAAATTCTTCTCAAGGCGGTGCACAAATTGACGGGTTCGAAAATACAAGCCTAAAGACCGCTCTAAATCAATATGCCCAAACTCTTATTGACAAAAGTGAAATAGCAAAGGACAAGTTTACTGTCAATCGTGACTTAAAATCAATAATAAAAAAACTAAAAAAAGAAATTGAATCTATACAAGAAATTACTCCGTTTTTCATAAAAGGGAAAGAATATATCGATATAGTAGGAAAAGAGCTTGAAAAACACAATAAATATACAAAAAAAGCTGCATTAAACATGCAAAAAGCCTCAGCTTTATATGTAAACGTGACAAATAATTTTACGGCACATAAACGAATACTCAGAATGGTTACAATGAAAGAACATTGCGATATAACATATTTAATGAAGACAAATACACTTGGAGAAAATCTTGATTTAAAATCTGCGAAAGCTTTTTATGAAGCTTTTAAAGAATTTTTCTTTTATTGTCATGACAAGTTTACTTGGATAACATGCTACCTGGAAATTACTATAAAAAATTTAGAAAGTTCTCAAAATGAAAGCAGTAATACAAAGAGTTAACAATGCAACGGTAACAATTAACAATGAAATACATTCTTCAATAGAAAAAGGCATGCTTGTATTGTTCTGTGTCGAAAAAGGTGACACTGATGACAAATTAGACTGGATGGCAAAAAAAATATTGTCATTACGAATGTTTGAAGACGAGTCTGAGAAGATGAATAAATCCATTATGGACATAAAAGGCGAATTACTCGTTGTCTCGCAGTTTACACTAGCTGCAAACTGTCAAAAAGGGACAAGACCAAGTTTTGATAACGCAGAATTTCCTCAAAAAGCCAACGAAATGTATGAAAAGTTTGTAAAATTGCTTTCAGATTCAAAGTTAACTGTCAAAACAGGTGTCTTTGCCGCAATGATGCAAGTATCACTATGTAATGACGGCCCTGTAACATTTGTTTTGCAAAAATAAAAAAAGAATTTTGTAAAAAAGCTTGCCATATATTATATTTGCATTTAAAATATTAAATGATATTAGAAATTTTATTTGATTATTAAGATGTCGAGGAGCTAAAAACTAAATAGCCTTTCGCCTTTTACTTTAAAAGGGTTGTAAAAAATGTATGTAAATAAGTGTACCAAATGTGGAGCGGAATTCGAAACTAAAAATCCCAAAAGGGTAATTTGTCCAAATTGCTTGTATCCTGATAAAAAAAATTCATCAGACAGTGATTCTGATTTTAATGAAAATTCTCAGAATCAACAACATGAAGGTTCTTCTTACGAAAGACAAAATTCGTACAGTTCCGGAGGATACTCAAGTGATGACTATCCAAAAAGAGATGAGCGTCAATATCCTCAGGACAGACCACGTAATGACTATCAAAGAAGTTACAGCTACGGCAATTACCAAAGACCGAACAATTATAATGACAGACAAAGACCACCCCGTCCTTATGACAGAAACGAGGGTTATCAAAGACAAAGTTATCAAAGACCACAACAAGGTGGATACCAAAGACCTCAACACGGCGGATATCAAAGACCACAGAGCGGCAACTATAGACAGCAGCCAAACAGAAGACCTAATTTCAATAACAGGCCTCAAAACAGAAGACCGCAAAATCGTCCGCAAAAACCTGCTAAACAGTTGTTGGTAAATAAAGAACAACTCTTACAGATTGAAGAGCTGTACAAAAAGATGCTTCCGTTGCCAAACCCTGATGCACATGAGGTAATCGGAGAACAAATTGGCCTTGAAGCAAGAAAAGTATTTTTTGGTATAAATTTAATCAGACAAAAAATGATGCTGCCAAAATTGACTTTTCCAAAAAGAAAACTTGCTGTGTCACCGGATCAACTTACGGCAATAAAAATGTTGTATGAACCGCTTCTTCCGCTGCCTCCTATTGGCTGCCACAAAATTATTGCAGCACAGCTAAAGATTGATGAATGGAGAGTTCACGTAGGTATTGGCTTAATCAGAAAGCAAATGGGGCTGGATAGATGGAATCCACAAAGAGATGATGCTCCTGAAGAATTCAAAGTAAAGCCGCAAAAAAGTGATGCTGATGATAAGAAATCAGAAGATTCTGAAGAAAAGCCGGTAAAGAAAACAAGAGGCAGAAAAAAGGCTTCTGAATCTGAAGAAGCATCCAATACTGAAAAAGAAGATGAGTAAGTTAATCTCTATCGGAAAAGTTTTAAATTTTCACGGAATTAAAGGCGAAGCCAAAATTGGATTTACTGCCGGTAATGAAAGCTTAATGAAAAGCCTGAAAACGGTTTATATTTTCCGCAATAATTTAAAATGTTCGTATGATGTTGAATCTGTTAGATTTCACAAAAATTTTGCAATAATAAAATTCAAACAAATCAATTCAATTAACGATGTTGAGACAATTAAAGGTCAACTCGTACATATCACTGAAGATGCTTTCAAAGCGAAACTCATGCAAAATGAGTATTTAATCAGTGATTTAATTGGCCTAGATGTTTATAACGCTCAAAATGAAAAAATCGGCAAAGTTTCGGATGTAGGAGAAAACAAAGCCTCAAATATACTGGAAATTGAAAAAACAAACGGTTTAAAATTCATGGTACCGTTTGTAAAAGAGTGGGTGCCTGTCGTGGACATAAAGAAAAAATTAATAGTAATAAAAACCACAGACGGTATTGATACAACGCAGGAGAATTTCTAAAATGCTGAAATTTGATGTCTTAACATTATTTCCGGAAATGATTAACCAAGCGTGTTCTCACAGTATTATTGCCAGAGGTATTGAATCCGGTGTCATAAGTATTAATACCGTCAACCCCAGAGATTTTACAAAAGACAAACATAAAAAAGTAGATGATACACCATTTGGCGGCGGTGCAGGCATGGTTTTGATGTGCCAGCCCTATTTTGACGCATTTGATTCTATCAAGAAAAACGAAAATACAGAAACAATCATACTTTCACCGCAGGGTAAATTATTTAATCAAAGCATAGCAAAAGATCTTTCAAAAAAGGCTCAAATTATATTAATATGCGGTCATTATGAAGGTTTTGACGAAAGAATCAAAGATTATACAAGAGCAAGAGAAATATCAATAGGAGATTACGTTCTGACCGGCGGAGAATTACCCGCATTATGCATTATAGATGCTGTTTCACGTAACTTGAACGGTTTTTTAGGTAAAATCGAATCTGCAAATAACGACTCGTTTTCTGACGGCTTGCTTGAACACCCGCAATATACCAAACCAAGAGAATATATGAATTTATGTGTTCCTGACGTGTTACTCAACGGAAATCACAAAGACATAGCAAAATGGCGGAGAAAAAAGCAATTTGAAATAACCCAAAAAAAGCGTCCTGATTTACTGGAAAAATTTATAAAAAACTGTAAAAATAAAGAAGATTTAAAACTTTTGAATGAGGTTATAAATAAGCAAGAATATTAAAATATTTAAAGTATAATAATGCAGGAATTTTACAATGGAAATAAATAATGAACAATTGAAAAAATTATTCGATTTATCAGGTGCAAATACAAATGTAGATGAAGCTGTTCCGGATGATATCACCAAAGCACTTATACTTTTAGAAAGAAAAATACTTTCATTCTCGCCTGAAACAGCAAATATTCCGGCAGAATTTAACATTCTTATAGTTGATGATTTAGAATTATCGATTTATCAGTTCAATCAGTTACTTAAAAAAGTAGGCATAGTGCCTACAGTTGCAAGAAACAAAATAGAAGCACTTGCTGAACTTAAGAAAAAGAAATTTGATTATATCGTCGTAGATTTATTTTTGCCTGATGCTGAAGATGGCTTGGAACTGATAAAAGAGTGTATTGAGCTTAGAGAAGCAAAGAAAACTAATAAAATCATTGTTATGTCCGGTACAGATGACAAAGATTTGATTGAAAAGTGCTACAAACTGGGTATAGATGAATTTGTACCCAAAAGCAGCAATTGGCATGACCAGATATTGAAATTTATAACAAGTTCATTAACAACTAAAGACCATGAAGATTTCTTTAAATATTCAATAAATGAAAATATATGCTGTTATACAATTAATAAATTTAACAGCAAACGCCATATAGACAATTTGATAAAAGATGTAAATACAAGTTTGTATACAGGTTGCGTAAATATAATTTTTAATATGGAAAACGTAAAAATATTTGATGACGAGTTTACAGGTGTATTTACGGAACTGTACAAAATGTGCAAAGACAAAAACGGTCAGTTTATGTTGGTTAAAATATCTGACTCTGTAAAATCGGCTCTTTCTGATGCATTTTTAGATACACTGATACCGATTTATTCTACTGTAGATGCAGCCGTAAGCAAAATTTCAGATTAATTTTCAAGCATATTTACTCTTTTTAAATGTCTGCCTTCAAGGAATTCTGTTGAAAGCCAGATATCTGTAATGTCTTTTGCAAGCTCTTCACCAACAATTCTTTCACCCAGACAAAGAATATTGGCGTTGTTATGCAAACGTGACATCTTGGCGGAACAAGTATCAGAAACAACAGCAGCTCTAACACCTTTGACTTTGTTTGCAGCAATAGACATACCTACACCGGTACCGCATATGAGAATACCTTTGTCATACTCATTTTGCACAATCAGATTAGCAACTTCCTTTGCAATAACAGGGTAATCACAAGGCTCACTGCTATATGTACCTGCATCAAAAACAGATACGTCCAGATCTTTCAGATGAGCAATAAGTTTATTTTTTAAATTTATTCCGGCATGATCAGAACCGATTACAATTTTTTGATTTGACATAACAACTCCACAATTATCAATTACATTATACAACATTGATTTGTAAATAAATGTTAAATATTAATCATTATTGTTAAAGCAAACATAAATTTTTACCGATTAATATATTGCGGATGATATTTTTAGGTAAGGTGTTAAAAGTGTTAGAAAAAATTATTGACGGCGTGAATGAACTTGAAGAACTAATGTGTGAATATTCAGAAATGAATTCATTTTTGTTTACACACAATAAAATGTATATGATAACCAGCAATTACATATATAAAACGCCTGAATACAACCACCAACCGTACACATTTAAGTACGGAGACTATTCAATAAGTGATTACATAAAGCAATACGTTTAAATATTACCCAAACTCATAACATCCTTGATAATATTTGCAAGGTTGACTGACTCCGCTTGCAAATTTTCATATGTAGAATTATTTGAAATTACATAATCCCAATCACTGACATCATCTAAATCAATTTCAGTTACATCATTTTCGCCGACAAGCTTCCCTCTCAATGCTCTTGTTTCTCGCGATGCATCAACTCTTATTTTGAATGCATTTTCTGCCTTAAAAAATTCTAATTCTCTTTTTACCCTGACATCAGGAACAATAATGTTTCCTTCTTGAGCTATTACTTTTTTTATCCAATAATCTTTATCTTCACTTCTTCTTTTGTTACCAAGATTTATCAAATCCTGTCTGTACAAATGTTTGTTTTTTTCAATTTCTTCAAAAGGTAAACCTGTTTTTTCTGAGTATTCAAGTTTTATTGCATCACCAAGACCAATTCTGTGGAAATTTGTTAAGTTTTCTAACAAAATTTTTGCAACTGTATCTTTGCCGCTATATTGCTTTCCGGATAAAATAATAATTTTTTCTGCCATTAAAATTTAATCTCCCACTTGAAAAAAGTTATTTATGATGTATATTATTATACACCAGAATTATACAACTAATAAATCTAGATTGGGTTCCCCCCTGGAGAAATTGGAATGAAAGTTAACAAAATCGACGTAAGTTTCCGCTTACGCAGCTTACTACCCCGAAGCAATGCTGAAAACTATGTTAGAGCAAAGCAAAAATATGCAGATGCCGAATACATAGTACAAATGAAAGACTCTATCAACAGTACATCTGCATCTCGCTCTAATCAAGTGATGAGAGATCTTGGACTGTTCTAAATTTATAGTCAAGTTCTTTTAACAAATCACGGTTTATAGCTTCATCAAAGTTTAATGAATTATCACTAATCAAGTTAACAAGCTCGAACGCTTCTTTGCGAGCGATTTCAAGTATCTTTGTATCCTTAACAAGATCAGCCAACGCAAAACTTAACATCCCGCTTTGTCTGGTACCCAAAAACTCTCCTGGTCCTCTTAATTCCAAATCCTTTTCCGAAATAATAAATCCGTTGTTTGTTTGCTCCATTATTTTAAGCCGGTCATTTGTGGCTTGTGACGAATTTGCGGGGGCCAAAAGACAATATGATTGAAGAGATGAACGGCCTACTCTTCCTCTTAGCTGGTGTAATTGAGAAAGCCCGAATCTTTCTGCATTTTCTATAACCATTACTGTTGCATTTGGTACGTCAACGCCAACTTCAACAACAGTCGTACTAACCAAGATATCATATTCCTTATTCTTAAATTTTTCCATAACTTCGTCTTTTTCAGCATTAGACAATTTTCCGTGCAAAAGACCTATGCTCAGATCAGGAAAAACTTCATTTTTAAGCCTTTCAGCCTCTTTGGAAGCCGCCTTTGCCGACAATGTTTCACTTTCGTCTATCAATGGATAAACAATATATGCCTGATGCCCTTCAGACACTTCTGACAAAATGAGTTTATACATTTGTTTTCGCTGAGCGGGTTTAACAATATAGGTTTTAATGGGTTTTCTGTTTTTGGGCATTTCGTCAATGACAGAAAAATCAAGATCGCCGTGTGTAGACAAAGCGAGCGTTCTTGGGATTGGTGTTGCGGTCATTGTCAAAACTTGGGGATTGCTGCCTTTTGTCATCAAAGCAGCTCTTTGTTTAACGCCAAATCTGTGCTGCTCGTCTATTACAATTGCACCTAGATTTTTAAACTGAATATTGCTTTGAATAAGTGCGTGTGTGCCTATTGCGATGCTTATTTGACCATTTTTTAAATCCGTCTCAATTTTTCTCCTGATTTTGGCATTATTGTTTCCGGTAAACAATGCAACGCTGATACCCAGAGGAGTCAGCCAATTTATAAAATTGTTAAAATGCTGCTGTGCAAGGATTTCTGTAGGTGCCATCAACGCAGCCTGATAACCGTTTTCAACCGCAGATAAAAGCATTGCACAAGCCACAACTGTCTTTCCGCTTCCTACATCACCTTGTAGAAGTCTTTGCATCGGAATGTCAGATGAAATATCATGCAATATTTCTTTCAAAACTTTATCTTGGGCTTTTGTCAGCGTAAACGGTAAACTTTTTAAAAACTTATCAACCAGACCGCTTTTTTTAATTTTAAGAGGTATAGATTTATATTTTTTTGAATTTGTTTCTCTTAACAATGCAAGTTTTAATTGTAAAACAAAAAACTCTTCAAACACAATTGAAAAGCGTGCTTTTTCATAGAGCTGTTCATTTTCAGGAAAATGAATTTGTTTTATAGAAAATGCTCTGTCTAAAATATTGTGCTTGTCAGCAATATCTTTGGGTATTATGTTTTTGATATATGGCTGAAACTGTTCTATAGCATTATATATTGCTTTTCTAAGTGTTTTTATATTCAAACCCTCAACAAGCTGATAAACAGGCACTATTCTTGCAAGGTTTAAATTTTTTTCTGACTCAAATTCCCCAGTTAAAACTTGGTATTCAGGTTTATCAATAGTATAAATACCTGAATATTTGTCTACTTTTGCTTTTCCTGAAACTATAATGTTTGCTCCTTTTACAAACTGAGCCTTATACCTCTCAAGCATAAATTTACTTGATTTTGCAAAGAAAAAATTTAATTTTATTAGACCTGTACCGTCGCTTACACTGACAGAAACTATACCCAATTTGTTTTTCGGGTTAAAAGCTGTAACAGACTTTATTGTACCGATAATAGTAGAATAAAGACCTTCTTTTAAATCGCATATATGTGTTCTTGAAGAATAGTCTATATGCCTTTTGGGAAAATAAAACAATAAATCTTTTGCCGTATATATACCAAGTTTGTTTAACAAATTTCCTACTTTGGGACCAACACCTTTTACATATACAACATCAGTATCTTCCGGACTTTTTAAAATCTTTGACGAATCAAGCTTTTTTACCTCTCCTGCCGTATTAATTTCATCATGCAACACTTTTACAAAACGCTGTATAGCTTTTCTTCTTACCGGCATTGAAGAAATGTCATATGTTTCAAATTCTTTCGACAAAAGCAGCCATTTTGGATTTTTATTAGACTTTTTATACAAGATACGGAGCTGTTTAAGAATAAATTCAGAAAAAGTTGTCTTATTCCCTCTGATATTTATATATTGGTGTTTTTGCTCTATTTCAACAGCTTGTCTTATTTGATCAATATTTTCTATCATTATTCTGTAATTCTCAAAACTTCATATATATTTATTTTTTTAATTTTACCTTTTATAGAAACTTCTCTTATTTTGATTACATCAACTATTTGAGAAATTTTTGAATAGGTATTTTCGCTTATCAATATATGAGTTTTGTATATTTTGTTGTAATCCTCAATCCTGCTGGCAATATTTACAGTATCACCGATAACGGTATATTCAAACCTGTTTGCGGTACCTACATTGCCTATGAAAGCCTCGCCCGTATTTATACCTATACCGATATCAATTTTGGGTTTACCGTCTTGAATCCATTTTTCTCTTATGCTTTTAACTTTATTTCTCAATTCATATGCACATTTTACGGCATTTTTGGCATGAGCTTTATCACTGACAGGATCCCCAAACACAACAAGTACTGCATCTCCGATAAACTTGTTAATAACACCGTTGTATTTATTTATAATCGGCTCAAGTTCAGAAAAATATTCGTTTAGAAGCATAGATACGTCTTCCGCTTTTCTGGTTTCAGAAAGAGAAGTAAAACCTCTTATATCAGCGAACATAACTGTAATTTCAGCCTTTTTACCCCCAAGTTCAACATCGGTACTATTTTTAAGTATTTTATTTTTGATATCCTTTGATATGTATTTGCCAAGTACATTTTCAATTTTTTTATCAACACTATCCTTAAAATTTACAATATAACCCTTTGCATACAATTTTGCTATAGCTATAGAAAATACAGGAGATGCAATGCTTATGAAAATAGAATAATTTAATAACAGTTTGTAAGAAATAAAATAAGCAATAATAAATAAAAAGATTATAACAGCAGCATAAATATCAGAGAAACAAACAAAAACAAAAAAGAATAAACAACCTACAGCAAGTGATACCAATAACCTATATTCTTCTTTAATAATTTTAATTTTAGAATTATTAAAATAAGATTTTAAATTACCCCGCTGTTTGCTGATACAGGTTTCGACAACAAGTGTATCTATTTTGTTATCAATATATTTAAAAGAAAAACTGTTAAATGTGTATATTACACATAAAAAAGATAAAATAAAAAGCAATAATAATTTCTTATTCATATACAAATTTTACTTTAATTATGGACATTTTGGCAAGAAACGCAAGAATCCGGTTCGGTGTGTATAATAATTTTTGTATTTCCGATAGCATCTTCTATTTGGTTTTCCAAATTATCGCACAATTTATGTGCACTATACACAGTGAGGTTTCCGTCAACAACAAGGACGATTACTATATCTTTATCTTTGCCGGATTTTCTTGTTCTTACCTCTTTAATTTTGATTATACCTTTATCAGCACAACTGTTTACAATACTTTTTATTGTATCAATATCTTTTTGAGGCAATGAACCGTCCAAAAGGTCATTTAAAGTACTTTTACATATTCTGTATCCTGTTTGCACGATAATAATAGAAACTATTATTGCAAAAACAGAATCCAAAAAATGAAGTCCCGTGAATTTAATAATCAAAAGTCCAATCAAAACAGTCAAAGAAGAATAAATATCAGTCCTAAGATGTTGTGCATCAGAATACAAAGCAATTGAATCGGTTTTTTTAGCAATAAAAAACAAATATTGGCTGACAAGAATATTAACAACAACAGAAAATGACATAACAAATATGCCAAGTGCTGAATTGTTCAAAGGTTCCACTATGCCGGAAAGTCTTTTTACGGCTTCATACACAATAAAGAAAGATGCCAAAATTATTAATGTACCTTCAACAAATCCTGCAACATCTTCATATTTTCCATGTCCAAACTGATGATCGCTGTCGGCGGGTTTTTCAGATTTGTGTACGGCTACACAGGCAATAACAGAAGCAAAAAAATCACTGCCTGAATGAATTGCTTCTGAAATTATACTTACACTGCCTGAAATAAAACCAACAGCAAGTTTTAATATAATTAAAAACAGGTTTGACGCTACTGACGCAAATGCTGCAAATTTTTTGTTTATGAAAAAGGACATAACTACTGCCTGTAATCTAAAATATTTCCTTGTTTTAGTTCATTATTTGGAGAATACGCTCTAAGAAGTTTTGAATCTTTTGACGCTTTAGACAATTCTTTTTTTACTTCATCTCTAACCAACTTCAATGCCTCAATATTAGCAATTTCCTGCTGTTCATATTTAGTACAAATTTCAACAAGTTTGGCATTATTAAATTCCTTGTTGGCAAGTTTTGTTACAATTTTTTCAGCATCTTTTAGAAGCTTATCTTTCTTCTTCATGAAAGTTATTAACTCAGAATACAATTTTCGGTCAATAAGCTGTCCGATTTGTACAGAAAGTTCATACAATCTGTTATAAGTCATTTCAAGATTTTCCAAATCAACAGTGCTCACTTATATGTACTCTCCCATATTGTCTTCTTCATCTTCTTCTTCATCTTCAGCCACGTCAGATTCTTCAACATTAGCACCGGATATAGAATACTTATCAATATCATTATCCATTAAAGAATTACCTTCGGCTTTGAATTTTCTAACAGCCTCTCTCCAAGTATCCCTTAGCTCTGTCATATGTTTTATAACAATATCAAGACTGGCTTCGTTCTTTTTTATATTTGCATTAGAAAGCTGCTGGCTCATAAATTCATACAAACCAAATAATCTTCTTGCAAATTCACCGCCATTTTCCATATCAAGTGAAGATTCAAATTCAGTAATAATATTTTGAACTTTTACAATATTATTATGAATTTTTTCTATATTTTTTTCAGCAAAGCCCGCTTTTGCCTGATGCAGAAATCTAACCGCACCGTCATACAACATCAAAAGTATTTGCTCTTTTGATGCAGTGTTTATTTGTGTTTGTCGGTATTGTTTAAGATAAGGATTCATAGCAACTCTCAATATAAATTTATCATATAAAATTTTATACGTCTATAAACTAAAAATATTACATTTGCCTTAAATCCGCAAGATTTGGATCTAATAATCTTCTTCCAATATTATCGAATTGGATGGAACAAAGGGTTTTATTACCATAATTTATAAGTTGTTCAACAATACCTTTGCCGTATTTTTCATGATAAACAATATTACCTTCTGAAATTTTTACATTATTATGGCTATTTTCCGGTATATCAGCAGAATAAACAGGCACAACAGAAGATTCGTTATTATCTTTTTTAATAAATGTATTCTCTTCTTCTTTATTTGAATTAATACTTTGTTGAACATCATTATTTTCTTCCGATTCAGACGCTATAGACTCTATATCGGGTAAATCGTCAAGATTTTCAAAATCAGTAGAACCAGCAGCAGTATCTATATCAATTAAATCGCTTTGATAATCAGTCTTTTGTTCGGAATTGTAATCATCAAGAGTATCTAAGTCTTCATCTGAAAACAGACTGTCATAATTTACTTCAGATGAGGAAGAATTGTCACTATCATTCTGATTATCGGAAATTAAATCTTGGTTGTCTTGTTCAGACAGGTCATTTTCAGGTATAGCAGCCTCTGCATAAAACATTTTATCAACGTCTTTTGCAATTTCTTGTTCTAAAGAGTCTTCAAAAATATTTTTTAGTTCACTTTGATCATTGTTATCAAAATTGTCAACAGAAATTTCTTCTTGTGAATCAGAAACCAAATCAGGTAAATCATCAATTGAATCAAAAGTTTCAATATCTTGTAAAGTTTCTATATTATCGGCCATGCCTGTATTATCTGCCTGAAGAAGAATTTGCTCAGATTCTTCCGTTTGAATTACTTTTTCAGTTTCGTGATTGTCAGCTTCAACAAGTTCAATATTTTCTGAAAGTTTTTCAATAATCAATGGTGTATAATAAGTGGCATCACCTGACACAATAAATTCATTTTGAGAAATTTTATTTAAAAATGAATTGTAAGTGGCAAAAACTTTTTGATAAGCCTGTGGCCTGAACAAAACCAAATTCTTAGCAAAAGATTTGAGCTGTTGTGCAAATAAAGAATCATACTTTGAAAAAATTATCGGTCTAATATTGTCTAACTTATAAATAAGGTTAATCGAATCCTGTTCAATAGAATCGTCTTTTATATTTAACATTAAATAATAGCTTGATTGTATGTTATTTAATACAAAATTCAATGCTTCTTTCTGCCAGTTAGACAAAACATTTTTTACATCCAAAACAGTAACCAAATTGGAATCAACAGATTTTTCCAAAGAAAGTATTTCATCAATATCAGATGCAAAAATATTTAACTGTTTATATTTTAAAAGCTTGTTTCGCAGCAAAATAACACCGACTGACTTGTCTGACTCATAAATATCGTTAACAACCGATAAAAGAGTATCAAACGGTATAAATTTGTCCTCAATTGAATTTATGTACTCTTGAATTTCGAGCAGTATATCCTGAACAATAGATTTTTGCTCAATCGTCAAACCTGTTAAATCGTTTTCATAAATATAATTGATAGTTTCATTATTAATAGGTAATTTGAAATCATCACCCAATCGCAGTGTATTATAATCAGAAAAATTGTTTAACCCATCAAAATCAACCACAAGAGTTTTTCTGGAATATTTAGAATTAAAATTCAGAATTTTTTCAGAAAAAAGATTTACTTCGTCTTGTCTGTCAGATTGAATGTATAAAAAATTATCCATTAAATCAGATTTTAAATCTATATGGATACCAAAACTTCCGACAAGGTTGCCTAAATTAATTCCGCTTTTGCTATCAGAAAAAACAGAATAAATAATTTTGGGCTGTGTCTTTGAAACCAATGCATCCAACGGCGGCACATAGCCGCTGTATAAAGAGTGAGTATTGTCAGCATTAAGATTAAGTGCAAATTTTAAAACTGCACAATTTGTAGTATCTGAGTTAGTAGATTCAATAGATATAACTTGAGCAATAATTTTTTGATTTCCGTCATCAATTGTCAAAAAATCAGACAACGCCAGTGAAAAATCCACAGGTTCATAATACAATTTTGCTAAACTGTTCTTTATTTCAACTAATTTCATTAATCTACTATAACCCAAATTGTTTTAACTACTGACAAACTTCTTCCTGTAATGCGATAGAAGCGATTTGATTTGACATAATGGCCACTTTTTTAATAGGACCTGTCGGCTCTTTTTCTATTAATTTGCCGACACTTGATTGAGTTCTTATCAAAGGAAGTATCTCATCAAAAACTTCTTTCGGATCATCAAAATACAAAACCATAGGAGCTGAAGCACCTTTTAAAAAGACGAGTAACGCTAATCTGGTTTTAAATTGCTGTGGCGGAAATTGCTGTGACATAGCTAAATTCTCCTTAAATCCTCTATTTAATATTATTAATTTATGTCAAAAATTATAAAATATCAATCCGTATTTTAAAATTCAATCCCTTTTCTTGCACCAATCCCGATATCCCAATAATGTTTAACCGGTTTTATCTCTGATACCAAATGTGCAATATCAATAATTTCTTTTTTTGCATTTCTGCCTGTGAGAACGATTTCCATATCCTCTGGCTTATTTTTCAAAACATCAACCATTTCATTTATATCAATAAAATTTAAATCAATGGCAATATTAGCTTCATCCAATATAATAAGCTGATATTCATCATTTTTTATGGCAGTTTTTGCGATTTCCCAACCTTCCTGAATTTGTTTCTTATCATTATCAGAAATATTAGATGAATAAACTATTCTATCCAAACCTGCTTGAACAATCTTTACTTTATCTTTTAGCTCCGGACATAGCTGAGCAAAAAATATAAGTTCACCGTAATCATTCCCGCCTTTGGTAAACATAACAATTAAAACTTTCCACCCTCTACCCAAAGCTCTAACAGCAAGTCCCAAAGATGCAGTGGTTTTACCCTTGCCGTCACCGGTATAAACTTGTATATATCCATGATTTGCAAATTCCGGATTATACAATTTATTGTTATCAAAAAAGTTCATTATTTAACGAGTCCACTTTCTTTTAAGAAACCAATTATAGCACAAGCACAACTTTTTTGATATTTAACGGGAGCTTTTTTTAAGAGTTTTAAGGCTTCAGCTAATTTTTTATTTTTATCGTACCATCTTCTGCAATTTTCATGGCTGTCACCATAAAAAAACCATTCAATAGGTTTTGCGTAATATTGAGCAAACTTTGTAAGCTCTATTACATCAACTTTTCTTGTTCCTTTTTCAATAACAGAAATAGCAGAAATCGGCAAAGACATTAATTTCGCAATTTCTTCTTGTTTTAGACCTGAATCAATTCTGGCTTTTTTTAATTTTTTACTTAAATCCAATTTGTTCATGTGATAGTTTTACCGTGAATGTATTATAATTCGGTTTTACATATATGTAAAGACATTCCAAAATTAATAAATTTGTTGGTATAATCTGGTATGCAAAATAAAATCGAAATTAGAAAAAAATTTAAATTAATCAGAAATGGCCTTAATTCTGATTACATTTTTAAAATATCAAATTCTATAGTGTCTAATATTCTACAATGGGATATATATACTCATTCAAAAAATATTTTAATATATTATCCGATAAACTCAGAAATTTCGCTTTTAGAATTGCTAAATGACTCATCAAAATCTTTTTATTTTCCGAAAGTGGAAAGAGATATGATTTTTCCGGTATTATATGACAAAAATCTTGGTTTTACGGAAGGTGCATTTAATATAAAAGAGCCGAAAGGCAAAAAGATTACGGATTTTTCTGAAATTAACCTGATTTTAACACCGGCTCTTTCTGTTGACAAAGAAGGCAACAGACTCGGGTATGGCAAAGGATATTATGATCGCTATTTTAGTCAAATTAACAAAAATGTAATAAAAGCTGCGATAGTTGATTCAAAATTTTTTACAGATGCTCTGCCGCATGACAAAAATGATATACCTGTAGACTACGTTATTACTGAAAAGCAAATTTATTCAACTTCAGTAGTTTCTAAATAATTTGGTCTGCCTACATCCATAACATCACAGATAAAATACTTAACAGCATAAGCAAGTAAGCCCAAACCAAAATATTTGGAATACTTTTTCGATAATAAAGCACCTGTTGCCAAAAAAGCAGGCACAACATCGTATGTCATTTGTTTGAAGGCACCTTTGATATAACCTGTGAATGCATTAACCTTGTCAGGGAAATTCCAGTCCGCATTTGTTCTGAAATACCAATCTTTAAGCTTTGACGTAGTTATATTTCGGTCTTCCATTCTTCTGGACGGAAGATAAAAATGTGACAATCTGTGTGCAGCTTTTTCTTTGACATGTTCTTCCGACATTTTAACACCTGTATCATGTGCATTGTGAAGTACATATACGGCAGTCAAACCACCTGCTATTTTTGATGCTACATTCCAGTTCATAACTTTTTAAATTCCTATTTATTTTTTATTTTCAGTTTTTGATTTAGGCGGATTGTTGTCTACAACTTTCACAGTCTTACCTGCTGTTTTCAATGCTGCATTTGCTGCATCCAGAGCATCTAAGCCATATCCGCTGTTAGATTGTTGTATTTGGGCAAGCAATTGTTGGGTTAATGCATCACCTTGTGCCCATCCACCCTGCAATATGCCAAGTCCGACCATCTTAACCGGTGAGTATCTGCTTTGCAAAACAAGATTTAAAAGATTCGTCAATGCAGGATCATTTTTTCTCGACTCATCTTCTCTGAATCTTTTCATTAATTCTTTTGCACCCATCAATTTGATGTCAGGATTATCATTTCTTATATAATTTTCGAGTGTTCTTATATAATCGTCCGTTAAAAGAACAATGTCCTTTGTCGGTTTGTTTTTATCGTTTTGCTGCGTATTTTGTAATGTTTGCGAACCTATTGCCACAGATGGTTGATTTTGAGCAGGCTGTGATGCCATATTATTCAAGTAATAGCTCTTGTCATATGCTTGACCCGGTGCACCGGAAGTAGTTGCCGCATTGTAGATATTAGCACCGTTAGGATTTACCGAAGCACCTATGATATTGATAGTCACACCACTGGCACTTGAATTATTCGGAACAAAACCGGGAGCAATATTAAAAGTTGCACCACTGGCATTTGCCGGTACAACAGGATTTGTTATGTTTTGTGTTTGTATGTTTGAATAACCTGTCGGATAATTCTGCATAAAATCACCTTACACTACTTCTTACATATATAAACGCAATATGCCGGAATTAAATGCCAGTTGAAGGAGCATTTGTAACAATATTTTAACAATTAATGCATATTTTTAAAGTTAAAATGCAAAACTGACGAATAAATTTAATAGAGAAAAAAGGAGCAGCTATGACAGGACCAATAAAATTTAACCCGTTTCTTGGTGTAAACAATGTACAACAAACGGAAAAAGCAGAAAATAAAAACAAAGATGTGCAAAATCAAGATACCGATTTGTCTAAAATGCAAGTGAGCATGAATCCGGGACAAGATGAAGAAGGTATTGTAAATTTAGAAAATTTCGACTTAAATATGAAAAAAGAATTACCAAAACAGTAATTGAATATTATACAAGTTGAAGAATAATAAAAACATCATCTGGATTAAAACAATATTTAGATGATGTTTTTGTTTTACAGATTTTTGAATATTCGATGCAGTTGAATATTTGTAAAAAAATATAAATTTAACTATAATTGTCGTATGGATATTGAGATTTCTAAAGAAACGCCGGAATATTCACACGACTTTCCTCAACACCTCTGCAACATGTGCGGAAAATGCTGCAAGGCAATTACAACTCCTTACACATATGAAGAATTGCAAAAACTTGCTAAAGAAGGTCAAGAAGAAGCAAAAGTGTTTGTTGATATTTTTAAAAGATATCCTTCAACAGAAGAAGCAAAAAAAGCTGTGCCGGATCACGTTTCAAATATCTTAAAACAGTTAAAGAAGAACAATCCAAACCTCAATGAATCAAAAGTTGTATTCTATTACTGCCCGCATTTGACAGAAGACAATAAATGCTCTATACACTCTATTCGACCTGACTGCTGTAGAAGAGCACCCAGAAACGGCTGGTCACTATTTCCGGAAAACTGCGGTTTTAAAGGATGGCAATTTCAGCAAAAAGAACGAGTAAAATCTACTGTCAGAAAACTAAAGGAATATATTATGGAGCTTGAACTCCTGCCGCAAAATACCTACATACCAGCAAGAAATATGACAGCAAAAGAGCTTATCGATTACATAAAAGAAAAAATTAAACCTTGGAACAAATACGGAGCCGAACTTTGGTAAATATTATTTTTTCTTTGTATTGATTCTTTTAAAGAAGTTTTTTACTTTTGTACCAAATGGCAAATCTGCTTCATCTTTTAATTCTTTATATTTTTGTTCCAATATTTTTGCCACATTTTCCGAATCAACGGATTCAATTTTTGACCTTAGCAGGTTTAATGCTTGTTTCAACTTTCCGTTTCTTTTCAACAAATCAACATATTCATAAATAATTAAATTATTATAAGGATCGAGCCTTAGTGCGTATGAATAATAGTTTGCTGCATTTTGATAATCATTATCCTTATCTGCCGACTGTGCTGCATTGTAGAGATAATCGACATTCAATTCATCAAGCATAGATGCTTCTTTGTAATAAAGAAAAGCGTTTGAATATTCCTGTGCGTCAAAATACAGCTTTGCAAGAAATGCATAATATTTGTGATTTGACGGCTGCAATGAAACAGCAATTTTTGCACTTTCAATTGAACGATACTTCAAGCCCTGTGCAGCAAATATTTTTGATTTATACATATATGCTTCAGCACAGCTATTATCAAGTTTTATTATATTTTCAACAACTTTTTGTGCGGCATCGTATTTTTTTTGTTTTATAAAAATCTTTGCCATAAGTAAATGAGCATATATAAATTTATTGTTCAAATAAAGAACCTTTGTTGCAATATCTTGTGCTATTTGAAACTTTCCGATTTCGCAATAACAATCCGCAAGTTCACTCAAATACTCCAGTGAATCAGGTTTTATAAACAAAGCCTGTTGAAGAGACTCAACAGCCTCATTGTACATTGGTATTTCTTTGTATACTTTTGCCATTGCATAATAAAGAAAATCATTATCTTTTTGTGTTTCGCACAGCTTTTGCAATTCATTTTTTGCATCAACAATACCGCCTTTTTGGGCCTGAATCAATGCTTTCAAAATTATTGCATCAACATAATTTGAATCAATTTTCAGTATATTTTCTATACTTTCCAGAGCTTTTGAAAAATCGGCTCTTTCATAGTATAAATACGCCAATGCATAGTTATAAACTATATTTTCAGGTTCAAGATAAACAGCTGTTTTAAAAGAATTTTCAGCCTCTGCAAGCCAGCCGTTTAATGAATATGCTGTACCAAGATTATAGTGATAAAAAGCTATATTCGGCTCAATTTTTATAGCAAACTGAAAATAATTTATAGCATCAGCTATTTTATGCTGATCAAGCTTTATAATCCCCAAATAATTGTACGTTCTGTCACACTGAACTTCATCCAAAATACTGAGAAACAACTTCTCTGCGTCACTTTCTTGGTGTTTTTGATAATAAATAACACCGAGATAGAATCTCGCATCAGTATTCTGAGGATATAGCTTAATAATTTCCTGAAAAGTTCCTATAGCTTTAAAAATTTGATTCAATTTGAGCTGTGCGTATCCCTCAATGAGCATCAGCTTTTCATTCTTCTTCTGTTCATAATTAAATCTTGCACTTTCAATTTCTGCAAGAATAGTATTATACTGATTACACTCAAGCAGTATTTCAAGATACAATACAAAATTGTCTATTTCAGGGGCAAGTTTATACAATTTTTCCGCATAACTTAATGCTTTTGCATATTTTTTACTTAATTTATTAATTTTAACAACAATTTTGAGAGTATCAACATGGTCGGGATCTATTTCCAAAATTTTTTCCGCATACTCTAAAGAACGCTCAAAATTGTTCATAAGATAATATAAATGAGAAATCTGAAAAAGTATTTCTACATTGTCGCTTTCAATACAAAGTGCCTTATACAAAGCTTCAATAGCCTGTTTATAATGTTTTTCTTCCTGTAGTTGAAATGCTTGTTTCAAAAATTTTGTAGTTAATTCTTCACTCATTTATTATCTTTACTCAAAAACTTTTCCCAGATATTTATTATATTGTTAATTTCACTTAAGGTAAAGAATTTTACACAAATTTACTGCATAGTATGTATTTTATTAATATTATGTTTCAGAAACAGAGATATTTGTCACACCCGCATCTCTTGCTTTGTCCATTAGTTTTACAACAGCACCGTGAGATGCATCAGGCTGTGCCAATATCAAAACGCCTTCGGGTAAATCTTTGCTTTTTTGTCTTATTGTGTTTTCCAATTCGGAAGATTTAACCTCAGTATCATCGATATAGTACCTGTCGTCATCAGTAACAACAACTGAAACCAATTTGTTTTCATTTTTTATGTCCTGCACCTCAACATTGTTTGGTACAGCAAGATTCAATCCCTGTTGATCCAGCAAAGGAGCAATCACCATCATAATGATTAACAAAACAAGAAAAATATCTGTTAATGGAGTAATATTTATTTCGTTAAAACTGTCTCTTTCTCGTCTGGACATAAATTTTATCCTTATTCTTCAGAAGGTATTTCACCTACTGTTCTTCTGTATTCATCATAATTTGTAGATTGAGATTGCGTGTTTTGAAGTTTTTTTGACATTGTTTTTGCCTGTTTACTTTGCAATTTTTTTTGTTCTTTTTTAGAAAGAGGTTCACCGGCAACAACAAGCTTTTCAAAATCAGCATCCTGTGCAGCTTTCATAATTTTCATTATTTCTCTGCTTTTTACGCTTTCATCTGCTTTTACAACGACTTCTTTTTTTTCTAATTTCGGTTTTAACGCAATCAACTGCCCGTAAATGTCATCTTCTTGTATTTGGGAACCGTTTATATAGAACTTACCGTCTTTTGTAACTGATATGGTTGCATTTTTTTGCTCAACAGTAAGACCACTGTTAATTTCAGGCATCTTTATACTGCTGTCATTGGACTGAAAAGTCGGTGCAATGACCATCATAATAATCAGCAGCACAAGAAAGATGTCAGTTAACGGTGTAATATTTATTTCAGTAAATAAAGCGTCTTTACCTTTTGTCGTTTTAAAAGCCATATGAAAAATCCTTTAAAAGGTTATCTTTAAACATTTAGTACTCATACATATTACTATAATGCGATATTTGTCGGTTGATTAACAACAACTTCGTCATTACTGTCAACAAAACTCAGGAACAAGAGTTTTATCAACTGAAAATCATCTTCAAATCTTTTTACCATAGACTGAAAATAGTTGTATAAAACAACTGCAACAATAGCAACACCCAAACCTAATGCAGTAGCTATCAAAGCGGAAGCAATACCTGAAGCTACAGCAGCAGACTGGTTGCCTTGAACTGCCAAATCTTGGAATGTATACAAAATTCTAACAACAGTACCAAACAAACCTAAAAACGGGCAAACACCGCCTATTGTACCTAATATTGTAAGATGAGATTCAAGTTTTCTGGTTGCCAGACTTGAAGCTATATCAAAAGAACGTGAAAAACCGTTTTTTTGCTCTGAAAAAATTCTGACAGCCTCTTCTGAAACTTCACCAATAATTCCGCCCAGTTGTACGCTTAAATTTTGTGCAGAATCAAGATTGTTCCTTACCAGCTCTTTCTGCAATTTTGGAATAAACTGCACAACATCACGCTTGTTTTTGCTGTAATAGTAAAATCTGTTAATTGCAACCGCAACTGTCAAGAATGAACAAAAAAGAATCGGAGCCACGATCCAAAGATCTTCTATCATTGCATTGAGTAATAATTCCATTTGTAAGTCCTCTTTCTATGTTAATTTTGCTAGTTTACTAATAAGAAGTTGCACCAAATACGTTGTAATCGAATGTAAATTGAATATCAACACTGTCACCTCTGTATTCCGGAGGCAGCGGTTTAAACGGTGCTGTGAGTTCTACCGCATGCATTGCTGCTCTGTCAGCAGCAGGCAGTCCTGATGATTTGTATACTCTGTGGGAAATAAGCCTGCCGTCTCTGGCAATTTTGAACAAAAGAACTACTCTTTTACTTTCGTTACCTTTTGGAGGCTCCCAGTTCATTTTAATTCTTCTTTGAAGCTCTCTCATATACGGGCCAAAATCAGGCTCTTTCAGGGCATCAATACCCGGAGCACCTTTTGGATTTCCGGGACCCGGATTTCCTACGTTACCGCCTCTACCAGCACTACTCGGGGAGAATCTTCCTCCGGCAGAGCTTCCCCCGCTGGGAGAAAAACTCGGAGAAGGTGACGATTTTCCAGAAGAACCTGAGCCGCTGCGAGAACCGGAACCGGTTTTTGAACCTGCAACAGGTCCGGCTGACGGTCCTGCAACCTTTGGAGCTGCTGCTTTAGGTATAGGAATATTAAAACTACCGCTTGGCTTTTTAGCCATAGGAGCACTGGGTTTTAATGCAGGTCTCGGTGCAGTTGACGGAGCTTTAGGAACACCTTGTGGTACAGAGGGTTTTTGTGCAGGCTTGGGAGCCCACGGCATTTGCATTTGTTTTGGCTGTGCCTTAGGCTGTTGTTTTTTGGGCTGCACGGGATTTTGCTTTGGTTGTGACTGTTTTTTGGGCTGTGTTTTTTGAGCAGGTGCAGCATTCTGCGGCTTGCTTGCCGGTGACGAAGCTGTCGGCTGTGATACAGCACGGGTAGGGTCATGTTTCCCTCCTGCTCTGGAATTTCTGTCAGCTCTGTATTTTGTATTTTTATTTATAGGAGTTGCTTCTTTGTTTACAAGGACAAATTCAATATCTTTCGGCTTTTGCTGCGGTTTTTCAAATATAGCTAAATTTACACCTAAAAATGCAAGAATAACTATACTTAACCAAACCAAAGCAGCAGTCAAAGGATGTAAAGCTGCGGAGAACAATAAACACTTCGGAAGCGGAATATCGTTTCGATCCTCTTTTTTGTAAATACCGTAAGTGTATTTTGTATCTTCTTGCTCTTCTTCTTCGTATATATTTATGTCGCCTAGTAAAGTCATTTTGTCCCCAAATTTCTTTTGTCATATAGTTTAGCAAAAGCGAAACGATAAAACAAATCACCCGAGTCGATAATTAGTATTGGTAACCTTGCTGCGGGGTAAATGTAGCTTGCTGCTCAAGTACAATATTTATAACCGTTCCAGCAGGAACAACTGCGGGTTCACCTTTGTCCCACAGCGATTTTGCAAGACCCGCACCTGCACCGACAGCAGTACCGTACGCAGCACCTTTACCAACTTCACCACCGGAAAGCGGGCCCATTATTACACCGGCAACAGCACCTGCCGCTGTACCGATTGCAATGTCTTTTGCATATTCCGTTGCGGACTCCATTTTAGTTCCGCCTTTTAACAAACCTGTACCATCGTCAGTCTGTATTTTACCTGAAATCGGAATCATCTGTCCGTACGGAGTAACAATATTCGTAAATTTCACCATTAACTGGCCGTTAATACCTGCTCTTCCTGCTTTCTTTACCTGTATAACAGTACCGTTCACAGAACTGCCGACGGGAGCCACAAGTGAATTATTGTAATAAAAATTATTTGACAGCACTACACAAACACTTTGTCCTAGTGCAAGATTTTCTGACGACAATTCCATATTAGCTGTTACTGGAATAGCAGTACCAGCAGGTACAGTAACTACTCTGCCTTGAAGAGGAGCTGCCTGAGAAGCGGCAAAGGTTTTAAATGAATTTCCGCACATACTGACACCCGTACCAAATACTATCATAGTAGCAACAAGCAAAGATGAAACCGTCTTATTAAATTTAACCTTAGTCATTATTATATCCTCCGTAGTTTTCATAACTGTTAAACGATTTTAATAGAAATAAAGTTCATTTGTTATATCGGAATGTACTAATTCATACTAATAAAATTCGCCTACACCGAAAGTAAACGCACCTTTTGAAGTGCCGTCAGGAACACCTGTAAGCGGATAGCCCCAGTCTATACTCAAAGGTCCGACACCCGGTACAAAAACTCTTACACCAACACCTGCCGTAATTGCGTGAATAGGCCTGTTGTAAATAACATTGGTAACAGTAGATCCGTATATTTCACCGGCATCAACAAATGCAGCAATTCTTATGTTGTCTAAGAATTTAGCATCCGTAAGTCTGTCAATAAATGGAATCGGTGTTTGGAATTCAGCCTGTCCCATCATAAATCCTGAACCGGTACCAATACCGCTCATTCTAAAACCTCTAACAGTATAAGGACCACCCAAGCGGTAAGCCATTACTTCAGGCATATCGCCGTGAATTTTACCGCCGGCTCTGAAAGCAAGAGAGACAGAAGATTTTTTACCTACAGGATAGTATCTCTTAATGCCGCCGCTGAGTTTTCCGAAGGTATTTTCAAATCCGTCCAAAGCAAGCATTTCGTCAAATCTTACATTTGCAAAAACACCTTCTCTCGGCAAAGTAGAACTGTTTCTTGTATCATAAATCAAACTTGGAGAAAGAGACAGGAATAAACCGCCTTGCAGTTGTTTTGCACGTTCAGAGATAGGAATATTGTGAGCGGCATAAAGATTTGCAATTTGATTTCCGTCGCCTTCTTTAACATGGACATTTTCCAAGCCTACACTAAAAGCACCCGTAAGATGAGGGAAATTGATAAAAGCACGTGATATTGTAGCTTCGACACCAAATCTTTGTTCAACAGCAAGAGGAATCTGATAGCTGGCAAAGTCACGTCCGAAAGCTTTAACCATTAAAGAATTGTCAGTCCCTTTGAGCTTAGGCTCAAACCAGCTGATTTCAGCCTGCAAGTTCGCTCTGTTTAACATTGAACTGTCAGCCATAACAATACCGGTACCAGCCAATACACTCAAAGAAATTCTCTGCCCCATTCCTCTGAAGTTGTTTTCAGTAAATCCGCCTGTACCAAACAAACCTGTAGCCGTATCAAGACCGCCGCCTATAGAAATAGTACCGGTTCTTTGTTCTTCCAGATGTATAGTTACATCATAAACATCGGGGTTCTCTTCATCCCGTTCAATTGTTCTTTTAACATCTTTAAAAGCCTGAGTGCCATAAAGACGCATCAAATCTTGTTTTATAAGGTTCTCATTATATATTGTTCCGGGTTGTGTAAGTATGTTTCTCCTGACAACAAACTCCTTAGTCTTTTTGTTGCCTTCAATAATAATAGAACCGATTTTACCTTCGTCAATAGTAACATTGACAACACCATCAGGGTCATCGGTTATACTTGTGACTCTTGCAAGTATATACCCTTGACTTGCGTAATAATCTTGTATCTCCTCAATTGCAGCGTTTATTTTAATGATATTTTGCGGTTTATTGACAAGAGAATCCAAAATTTGAAGCAAATCACCTGTGGCAATGGAATTATTGCCGGTTATTGTAAAATCAGTAATAGGAACGTTTTCTTCAACAATAATTTTCAGACTGATATTTTTGTCATCAATTTTTTTAGGAATAGCTCTCATTTTTTCGGTAAAATAACCGATTTCATAAATAGCCTTAAGATTCTGCTGAACAGCTTCAACACTGTACGGATCACCCTCATGAAGAGTCATAGCCTGCAAAATTTCTTCGTCAGTAACAAGATTATTTCCTGATATTTCAATTGACTTAATTTTAATATCTGTATCTTGAACCTGAGTTTTTTCAACTTCGAGATTTTGCGTATTTTCATCGGGAGCTATTTTGTCCCAGAGAGTATCTTCTTGTGCAGGCACAGTAGTATTTTCAGGCTCAGGTTGTTTGTCTTTTTTGAACCTTGATTTTACATTTTTGTTCCAAAAACCGCCAACATCCCAAGCAGCACTCGCAGGATATGTTTGAACAAACATTACTCCGAGTGCAATAAAAGATATAACCGCTAGTTTATACTTAACAACAGAAATTGTTGGAATTCCTATCTCTAATACTTCCTTATAAAAATTATAACCTCTAAATATAAAAATGTTCAAAATGTAAATTTTTTCTTACACAAATTTATTTGTTGATTTTAAGTCACAAAAAGATGTCAGAGGTGGCTCTGACAAAATCTATAAAATAAACTTTAATTTTTGTAAAAATTTTAGTGTCATTTTTACATTTAAAATCAACGTAAAAACACATCACAAAAGCATTTTAAGCAATTGTCAGGAATTAACACTATTGTTATAATTTAAAAATATAGGGCATTTATATAGTAAGACCTTGCAATATAGATATCAATATGATATACTATGTATGTGTTGTAGTAGATAAAAGATTTTGTGAGCCGAAATGAACATTTCAATAGGAAATCTCGGAGGTTCTACAAATACCTCTGTAAGTGCATTAATTTCGCAGCTGGTGTCCAAAAGGACACAATCTTTGAATACTCTTTTGGAGCAAAAATCTTCTATCGAAAATACACTTGCGGCTTTACAGGGAGGAATGCTCAACACAGGTTCAATAAACAGCTCTTACAGCTCACAAATTGCCAGTCTTCAAGATACAATTGACAGACTGAATGAACAGTACGCTTTCAACGCAAACAAAATCACTACAATAAACAGCCTTAAAAAAAGCTACAGCAGCACAGTTTCATCACTGGACAAATACATAGAAAGCCTAAAGAACCCGAATTCCGCAAACAAAGATCCGGACATCTACCTTGACGGAAACAAAGGCACATCCAATGACAAGGTCAATGTTACAGTAAACGACAAAAACACAAACATTCAGGAAATAACACTTGATGTTACGCAGATAGCAACGACATCAGTACTGAAAAGTGAAGTGCTGGTAGGCGGCAATGTAACAAAGAATACAAAAGTCACAGACCTGTTTGCAGGCATATACGACGTTGCAAATAATGCAATCAAAACAAACCGCCAGGATATAAAAGAGAGCCTGAAACTTTCCGAATTGGGTGTAACAAGCGGCTCATTCAATCTTGGCTCAGCAACAATCACAGTAGATGCCGAAAATGATACAATCGGTACATTGATACAAAAAATCAAAAATGCAGGATACAACGCATCTATCGAAACTGCGGAATATGACAGCAACGGAGAAGCAGTCGGCAGACTTGTTATTTCGGGAGATGCAGGAAAATCAATTGCTATTACATCACAAACATCAAACTTTACCTCATTGATGGGATTGACCGTTACAGAAGGAAACTTCTATATAAACGGTGCATCATTTGAAATCACGGACACTACAACAATCGGCTCACTGATGGCGGATATAAACTCCGCCTCAGCAGACAATGTGGGCGCAAAACTTGAGGACGGAAAACTTGTATTTGTTGCATCACAAACCGGAGAAGTTGATATACTAGTTGAAAAAGGTACATCAAACTTCACAAATGCCATAGGCTTTACGGTAGGCGGTGTAATGAACACCTCGAATCTTGTAATGGGTTCTGACGGCTCATACGTAACACTTACGGGCCAAAACGGTTCTGTAAAAGGTACCGATTCTGTATCCTCAGGCAAATTCACAGCAGGAAACTTCAATATTTCATTTAACAAAATCGATGAACACGGCAATGTCTCTCACGAAATGCAAACCGTAACTATTGAAGTCACAAGCTCAGATACGGTAAATTCAATCATCGAAAAAATCAAAAACCAGACAAAAGGTTCTTATATTGATGAAGAAGGCAATACAGTCCAAACAGGCCTTACAGCAGAAATTGTAAATGGCCATCTGGTTATCAGACAAACACAAAAAGGTGCAGAGTTTGATATTTCAGTTGAAGCAGGCTCATCAAACTTTACAAATTACGTCGGAATGACATCGAACGTAAGCAACACCACATCAAAAGATGCAGAAAATTCATACTTGCTCGGAACAACTGTAGTGCCAAACAGCGGATTCACTGAAGGCTCGTTCACAATTTCAACAAATAAAGTATCAGACGACGGAAAAACAGCACTGTTTGAAACAATTTCGGCAACAATTGACGTAACAGCAAGCGATACAAAAGAAAGTATCGCACAAAAGATTACAGATGCAGGTATAGGACTGACTGCAAGTATTACAGCTGACGGCTATTTTAAAATTGAACAAAATAACGCAGGTGCTGATTTTGATATAACAATACAGGCAGGTGCAACCAACTTTACTGAAAAAGCAGGCCTTACATCAAATGTAATGAACACAGGCGTGCTTTCTCCTGGTTCTGACGTAAATCAGTTCACTTCTATGACAGGCTCAACAAACGTAAGCGGAAGCACAGCAGTGAGTGCCGGCTCGTTTATGATTAACGGCGTAACCATTCAGATTGACGCAGGAAACATAAATTCCGCTATACAAAAAATAAACTCATATACAGACCAGACAGGCGTAAACGCATACCTGAAAGACGGAAATGTTGTTTTACAGGCAAACAAAACCGGCCCAGATTACACAATATATATAGAATCCGGTACATCAGATTTTGCATCGGTTGCTGGATTTATTTCAAAAGCACAAAGTGCAGCAACGGCGACAGTGGGAAAAGTCGGCGACAAATCGACATTGACCGGTGCGTACAATGTTTCGGCAGGAGACGCAATCACAGGCGGTACAATCAAAATAAACGGCTACCAGATTACACTGGAAGACGGAACACTCTCCGAAGCAGTAAACAAAATCAATGAATATAGTGCAGAAACAGGCGTAACAGCTGCAATAAAAGACGGTAAACTTGTATTTACAAATACAAAAACCGGTTCACACTCAATAAATATTGAAGCCGGCTCATCAAACTTTACACAAGTTACCGGTACGGCCGCATTCCAGACAGAAGGCGGAATAAGAGAAATTCTGGGCGGTACAAAAACAACAATGACCGCATCAAAAACCGGCCTGTCAACAAGCACTGCAATTGAAAGTTCAGTTATTTATATAAACGGACAAAAAATGCAGCTTTCCGGAACGTTGGGTTCTGCAATGAACACAATAAACGGATATTCAAGCTTCACAGGCGTAGAAGCCTACCTGAACAGCGACGGAAAATTTGTGCTGGCAAATACCCAGACAGGTGCAAAAGCAATAAACTTTACATCGGAATCAGGTAACTTTTCAACAGTGATTGGCGGAGACACAACAACAGCCCAGATAGGTACATCCGATACAACTACACCTATTGATGCACCGGAATATATCCGTATGACTAAAGATGAAGCAATTAATGCAGGCTACACTGTTATTGAGAGTGTAAGTGACTTGCAAAAAATAAATGATAATCTATCCGGAAAATACATTCTCATGAATGATATCAACCTATCCGGAGTAGATTGGACACCTCTTGGCGAATTTAAAGGTACTTTAGATGGTAACGGATATTCAATCAAAAATTTGACTATTAATACACCTGATGAAGATTACGTTGGCCTGTTTTCAAAATTAAACAAAGCAACAATAAAAAATTTAGGCATAGAAAACGCAAACATTACAGGTGGAAACAATGTCGGTGTCCTTGCCGGCAGAGATGAAGAATCTGACAGCTGGAGCGAAATTACTAATTCTTATTTTTCCGGAAATGTTAATGGTCAAAATTCTATTGGCGGCATAATAGGTTCATCAAAAAGATCATTATTTGAAAATATCCGTTCAGAAGTAAATGTCACAGGCAATTACTATGTAGGCGGATTTGTTGGCAATACTAAAATGAATCACTTTGATGAAAGTATTGCAGCAGGAAAAGTCACAGGAAGTTCATATACAGGTGCTTTTGTCGGCTATACGTATAATGAAAGCGGTATTAACTCATATAACAACATAATAAACATAACGGATAAAACTCAGCAAGAAAATGCTGTGGGTAATCCAGTTGACATAAGTATAGATGAGTTTGCATCAGAATCAGAATTTCAGAACAAAACAAACAGTATTGGACCTGCTCAAACGGGTACTTTTATAAATGCCGTAACCAGACTGACAGAAGAAGAAGCTATTGCACAAGGCTATACAATAATAAAAACAGCAGATGATTTAGATAGAATAAGAGAAAATAAAGATTCAGAAGTTATACCTTGTCTGTCCATAACAGGAAAATACATTCTTATGAATGATATTGATTTGTCAGGTTATGATTGGGTAACTATTGAAGATTTTATAGGCATTTTTGATGGAAACGGATATGAAATAAAAAATATAAACAATGCCTTGTTTAGCACATCTGGATATAGCGAAACTAATGCTAAAGCAGAAATTCGAAATCTGGGTATAACAGATGCAAATATTACTATCGATGGTGATGCAGGCGTTTTGGCAACAAGTATGGATCATGCCAAAATAACCAATTGTTATACTACTGGTAACATTACTGCATACAGTGCTGGCGGATTAATACATGAAGGTACTGACACAGAAATAGATTCTTGCTGGTCTTCAGTAAACATAACTGCTATTACAACTAGTTCGGGAGCAAATACTAGTGCTGGTGGATTGGTGGATAGTATTTCTACTAGTGGAAGTATATCAAATTCTTATGCAACAGGTACATTATCAGGTTTTAGGAATGCAGGCGGTTTTGTACGTACAGCTTCACACTCAACAATTAGCAAATCATTCTATCAAGGAACAATCAACAGTAATAACATATATGAATATAATAGCGGGGATATTGGAGGGTTTATAGCAAGTGCAGAAGATACAAACATAAATAACTGCTACGTTGATGGCAACATAAGTGCAAAAGAGCTACAAGATGTTGGCGGATTTATATCATATATAGATTCAGGAACACGTATTTATAATGGATATAGCAATACTGCGTACAGTGGTGATACAAACAGTAATTATAATCAATTTGCATATACTATTGACAAAAATATCGATTCAATTCAAGGCAAATACGTAAACAACGGCAGCTATGATGCTATACCCGAAATAGAATCTGTAGCTGCAAACACTACCTCCAGTAGCCTTGCTTATTCAAGTTCTTTACCGACTGAATTTGATGATACTATATGGTATAAAGGTGATGGTGAAGAACCTGTCTTGTTGTGGCAGGTATCAAAAGGATCAGGTAGTTCTACCGCTACAGGTACAACTTCCGGAAACTGGACTATTGTCATGGGAACAGATAGCAAGCTCCAGGTCACAGGTTCAACAGAGTTTGAAGGCGAAGCTCCGGAATTTACAACGACTATCCAGTCCAATCTGCGTGTTTACGATTATGCAGAAAACGAGTCAAACACCTTCACATCCGGCAGCATTACCATTAAAGATACAAAATTCAACGCTGAAGGCAAAACTCTACAGCAGATTGTCAACGAAATCAACACAAGCGGTATCGGCGTCACAGCCTCACTCGTTGCTGCGGTTGACGAAGAAGGCAGAGACTACCATACCCTGAAACTCGAACACACTGCTTCTACAGAAATGGGCTCAAAATTTGAAGTCACAGCCGAAGGCGATTTTGCCAGAGTTATCGGTCTTGGCGACTACACATCAAACACTTCTACAGTGTCACAAACAACTGCTGCTCCTGAAACAGGTGTACTGACAGAGGCAGAAGCAATTGCTCAAGGCTACACTGTCATAAAAACAGCCAATGATCTTAAAAATATCAAAAACGATATGGACGGCAAGTATATACTTATGGCCGACATAAATCTCTCAGGTCAATCTTGGGCAAGAATAGGCTCTACATACAATGCTTTTACCGGAGAATTGAACGGTAACGGACATAGAATAGTAGGACTTAGAAGTTCCGGTTCATACGATGCCTCCGGCTTGTTTGCTGCACTTGACGGAGCAACAGTCAAAAATCTCTATATGTCCAATACAAGAATTACAGGCTCAGTAAATAGTGCAGCAGGTGCCATAGCAGGTATAGCAATGGGGGGAACTGTTATTGACAATGTAATCACATCGCAAACATCAATAAGTTTAACTGACACTGACAATGTTTATGTCGGCGGATTGGTCGGTCTCGTGGTTTCTTCACCTGATACCAGCGGTCCGCAGCTAACAATATCAAATGTCGTTTCAACATCTACAACAATTTTAGTAAACGCAAACACGCCATCTTCTTGTGTTGGAGGTATTTTAGGCGGCACAGACGGAAGCGAAGCTGTTGTTGATAATGTAATGTCTTACGCTACAAGACTTACCGGTGAAATTGCAGGAGGCATAGTAGGATTCGGCATCAATACAACAGTTACTGATTCTTTAGTAGCAGGATCTTTCAACCCTATAGCAGAAGACGGTACAATAAATCCCAGTTATGTAAGATACAAAGGTGCAATATTCGGGCAATCATCAAACTCGACAGCGGACAATGTGATAATCGGACTTACAACATCAACCACTACAACCACTTATAACTTGACAGATCCCACCGGAAATGATCTCAATTCCAGTACATTTACAAATTTTGTATTAAAAACAATAACTGAATTGCAGGCAAACCCGCAAGAAAGTTTTGCAAGTTTACTTGAAACAGGTGAATGGTATATTGCAAGTGGAGCTACTCAAGCCTGCCCGATAAGTATTTATCCTGTATTCAGTCCCGGTACTGTGGTTATTTCTGCCTCCGAAGCTTTGAGAGGCGGTACGACTGTCACTGAATCTATGTTAAACTCAGGCTACATCTCACAAAACGCATCGGAAACAGAAACAGTAAAAATTTCATTCAATAGAAACGGTGTCGAATCAAGCTTTGAAGTCACAATAAACAGCGGTGAATCACTCACTACCGCAATAGAAAAAATCAATGCAGCTGCCAACGGAGCCGTCACTTTGTCTGTAAAAGACGGCAAGCTTGTTGTAGAAGGTGCTTCAAATGTATCAGATATCACAGTCAGATCCACAGGTGATTTTGACAGCTTCTACGGACTGTCTCAAATTTCCCTATCCAATGCCTGGACAGAAGAAACAGGCGGTATGACAATAAAAACAGAAGCAAACTTGCCGGCTTCTGGCTCAAATAATGGTATTCTCATAGGTGAAAACACTATGATTACAGAAAGTGAAGCACTTGCTCAAGGCTACACTTTGATTGAATCAGTAAGTGACTTGCAAAACATCCAGAACAATCTTTCTGGCAAATATATTTTGATGAATGATATTGATTTGAGCTCACTTGGTACACTTTCCGACTCGCTGATTAACGGAGTCTTTACAGGTGAATTCAACGGCAACGGCTATACAATATCAGGATTAAGCATTGGTACCAGTGACAACAAAGCCGCAGGAAGCGAAACAACAGAAGGCGGCAAAGCTGTCGGCTTGTTCAGAGAATCGGACGGTGCCGTATTTAAAAATGTAAAAATAGACAATGCAACTCTATATTTTTCTGGATCAGGCGGTGCTCTTGTCGGACTTGCAAAAAATACCGAGATTTCAAATGTTTTGGTTGACAATTCATACGTATCTGGAGGTGATGCAATTGGACATGCAGCAGGAGGTATTGCTGCAGCAATAATTGATTCCACAATAACAAACAGTTCCGTACAAAATACAACAGTCAGTGCAGATATCGCAGGCGGCCTTGTAGGTATATCAACAGTAGATACAGACAGTTCAACAGGTTCTTCCGTAATATCAAATTCAAATACAAACAATGTTTCTGTAATGGGCTTGACAACAGTAGGTGGATTTATAGGCCAAATTGAAAGTGGAGATACAATCACACGTTCATATTCCGCAAATTCAACTGTTATTTCACTATTTACCGAAGCAGGTGCAGCTGTAGGAGGATTTATCGGTTACAACGCCGGTGATATCTCCCACTCTTATGCTGCATCAAATACGATAGGATACTTAAATTCCGATTCAATAGTAGGCGGTTTCATTGGAGAAAATGCAGATTCTACAGATGTAAATAATATTTATACTACATCCTCAATAGCTATATCATCATCTGGAAGTTATATGGGTGCAGTAATCGGCATAAACCGTAATGACAATGGTGATGAAACAAGCGGATACTGGGATTCTTCACTGAACAGCGGTCTTAATGCAGTAGGAAGCAATTATGGACCTGTAACATTCAAAGACATTTCAGAATTCAATCCTGAAAATCCGGAATACTGGGATACAACAGGTACACTTCCGACTTTAAAAGATGTCGGATACACAGACCCGACAAAAGTTACAAACGAAGGAACCCAAGTCTCGGCAGGAAGCATAATAATAAACGGACACAACATCAGCATTTCCGGAGGCTCGATAGAAGATGTCATTGATCAGATAAACGCAGAATCATCAACTACCGGTGTAGTAGCTTCTTTGAACAGCGAAAACAAATTTATGCTGCAAAATGCTGATGGCAGCTCAACAAGTATCGAAATTCAAAGAGGCTCCAGCAACATTCTCAAAGTAACAGGCATCAAACCGACAGTTGCGTCAGACATTTTCTCAAATTCCGGACAACAAATAGGCTCAAGTCCTGTATTGACAAGCAAATTAACAGAAGAAGAAGCTATTGCTGAAGGATATACTGTCTTAAAAACAGCGCAGGATTTGCAAAATATTGCAAACAATCTTTCCGGCAAATATATATTAATGAACGACATTGATTTGTCCGGTATAGATTGGAATCCGCTCGGTGAATTTACAGGAGAATTGAACGGTAACGGATTTGCAATCGAAAATCTGACTATAAACAAAACTGTTACAAGTACTGACAACAGCTATATCGGTTTCTTCTCAAAACTCGGAGATGGATCTCTGGTTACTGATATCACATTTGAAAACGCAAGCGTTACGGTAAACGGAAACCAAACAATACCATCGTCAGTTGGTGTCCTCGCAGGTAGTGCACTAGCTGATGAAGAAGGCGGCAGTTTTGTTATCAGAAATGTCGCAGCAAGCGGCAATATGGAACTGTCAGGCAATATGTTTGCCGGAGGGTTGGTAGGTAGCATCAGTTCAACAACAAATGCTTCAGGTATCCAACAGTCATCAGCATCAGTAAATATAAATTATACAGAAATAAATGGAGCGACATCCTTATCCTCTATAGGTGGATTGGTTGGAGGAAACTCCGGTGCAAGGGTCGTAAACAACTATGCTGATGGAAAAATAACCATGAATACTGCAACAAAAACCACGTATGCTGGAGGTCTTGCAGGATATGACTATGGCGGTTATTACTATAACAACTATACCAATAATGGTAGTATAACGTTAAATAGCTCTAATACATCAACATCAGCTAAAACCTACAAAGGAAGTTTCATCGGTTTTAGCGACCTAGCAGGTAGATATGTTGGTAACTACTATTATCAAAATAGTTCAAGCGACAAAGCTGTTGGAAGTGTTACAACTACAGATGTAACAGGTATTACGCATTTAACACAGTCTATGCTGTCATCAAATGATCTCAAATCTATCTTTGCCGGATGGGATCAATCAGCATGGGATTTTTCAACAACTACATCAAACGGCATGCCTGTTTTAAACAGAGATGTCGGTGCAACAAAAATCAGCAGCGGTACTATAGTTATAAATGACCAGACAATATACTTAGAAGGCGGTTATATTAACGATGTAATTGAACAGATAAATAACGAATCCGCCCACACCGGTGTTGTTGCCTCTATAAACAGTCAAGGCAGAGTTGTATTTGAATATTTAAGCGGCAGCACGGAAACATTGAGAATAGGTGCCGGTTCCAGCAACTTTGTTGAAATCACGGGCACTGCAACCAAAAACGAACAAGGAGGCGGCGGTACTTCTGATGCTCCGACTATACTAAAAGGCGGAAACACACTGACCGGAGACACTATTGTCGGTGAAACAACAATAAAATTCGGAAAAATAGGTAATGAATTTACTGTTTCCACTACATCAAGCGATGCAACAATCAATGATCTGGTTGATTTAATCAACCAAAAAACAGCAGAATCCGGAATTTTTGCTGAAATCATTGACGGAAAATTCGTTATGTCCAGAGTCAGCGGCACCGCAGAGCCAATATATTCAGATCTCGTTATATCAGATGCAACAGGGAACTTTGGCAAAATCACCGGCCTCAAAGAATACAAAGCAACAGCACCTCTGTTCACACCTCTAACAAGAGAAGAAGCAGAAGCTCAAGGATACACAATCATTGATTCTGTTTCAGATTTGAAAAATATTAAAAACAATCTGAGGGGCAAATACATATTGATGGCAGATATAGACCTGTCAGGCACGACATGGACACCTATCGGCAGCAGAACTTCAGGATTCAAAGGAACTTTAGACGGTAACGGATACACAATCAAAAACCTCAAAATAAGCAAAACCGTAAACGACCAAGAGGCAAATTCCACTGTAGGTTTGTTCGCAAGAACAGAAAACGGTTCTATGATAAAGAACCTGACAATAGAAGGTGCTACAGTAAAAGGCGGCAACAATACAGGTGTAGTTGCAGGTACCTTGTATGGCAATGCCTACAACATAAAAGTTACAGGTGTTAACGTAACAGGCTGGACACAGACAGGCGGTGCATTCGGTGCAGTCGGCAGCGGCGGAAAAGCTGAATACATATACGTTGAAGGTACTGTACAAGGATACAACAATGACGGCGGTGTATCTGGAGGAAACTCAGGTACTATAAAATATGCATACTCAGATACTGACGTCACAGGTACTGCGGATGGCGGAACAGGTGTCGGCGGAATTGTCGGCTTCAACAACGCAGGCGGTATAATATCCAATGCATTTGCTAAAGGTAAGCTAAGCGGACAAGGGTCTGTAGGTGGTATTGCCGGATATAACGGTGTCAGCAGTGAAAATTCCAACAACGGTACCATTGAATATTCGTATGCAGAAACAACATTTACAAACGTAGGTAATGGTCTTGTCGGTTCATTTAGAACAGGCTCTACAATAAGGAATAGCTATTGGAATACTCAAATTTCAGGCAAAACAAGTGCCGGTCAAACAGGTACAAACGTCAAAGGTCTGACAACATCACAAGCAGGTGATGCATCAAACTTTACGGGATGGAGCTCATCTATATGGACATTTGAAAATGGAAAACCGGAACTCCTTGCTTTCTCTGGAACAACAAAAGAAAACTATGAAAAAACACAAGGCGTCAAAGGATATGATCCGACAGATCTTGATCCTATATACAAACTCACGGAAGAAGAAGCAATTGCACTCGGATACACTGTTATTAAAACATCTGCTGATTTGCAGAACATAAACAACAATCTCTCCGGAAAATATATATTGATGAACAACATCGACCTATCCGGTGTCGATTGGACAGCTATTGGCGGAAGCAAAGATAATCCGTTCACGGGTGAACTCAACGGTAATGGATTCACTATATCAAATCTGACAATAAATGAAACAACTATCGATTCTGGTGTCGGATTATTCGGAAATATTTCAGGTGCAACAATCAAAAATGTCAAAATTGAAAATGCCAGTGTTACAGCATCAGAGACTGGTACTGATAACTATGTCGGTATATTGACTGGAAACGCCGGAAGCGGCAGCATAATTGAAGATGTCACCATTGTAAACTCAACAATGCAAGCTGACGCTACCTTCGTTGGAGCAATCGCAGGAAGTGCAGGAGATGGCACAATAATAAACAAAGTAAATGTTGAGAATGTCACAATCGGTAGCAATAATGGTGTTGCTGGAGCAGGTGTCATTATTGGTTTTGGAACTTCCGTTAAAATAACAAATTCAATAATAACAAATAGCGATATGAATATTAGTATAGGTTATGTTTCTGGAAATATTGCTGGTGCCGTTTATGAATCTGAAATATCCAATGTATATGTAAACAGCAATATTACAAGTGGAGCTGTCGCCTCAGGTGCTTTAGTTGGTGCAATTTCCGGCGGACACATTGATCATATATTCTACGATGGCCAATTCTCCGAAGCCTTAATCGGCGGCATAGGTGAAAATACTTATGGATATGCATTTATTTCTGATATATACTACAGCAGTTCGTCAGGAATAACATCAACTTTCCCAAGTTCCGTATCATATGAAAACTATGCAATAATTGATACAGACACAGTCAAAACATACAATGGAAACAACAGTGTATTCTCGAGCTGGAATCAAAACATCTGGAATATCTCAGGCACTACGCCCAAACTCGATTACAACAGTATATTCGACAACCACACAAGACCGGCAGCCGGAAATTCTCTGTACAAAACAGAAATTCCGCCTCAATATGCAGGCTCGGGCAAGACATTTACGATATCTTCCGGCAACGGTATAGAAGTCAGCGTAAATATCACTCAAGGAATGACTCTGGGTGATTTGATAGAGGCAATAAATGCGGATGGCGACTACATTGCAAGTTTTGATGAAAACGGACGATTTGTCGTAACTACAGTTCAAGGCGGCATTATGGACATGGAATTTGGCGGCACAAGCGGCCTTGACAAATATCTCGGACTTGCACAAGAAGAAGTGCTCGGTGAAGATGAAATCTCAAGCACTACCGGTACCGCAGACGAATACAGCACGCTCACCGGTACAAACAATATAACAGGTAATGTAAGCTTCTCTGCCGGAGATTTCTCAATCACTGTCGACGGAAACACCGTTAATTTCGATGTACTTGAAGGAGAATCACTTACATCTGTAATAAATAAAATAAATGCATCAGGTCTTGGTGTCAGTGCAAGCATACAAGACGGAAAACTTGTTCTTACTGCCCAAAATCCGGGTGCTGTCGATATCTCACTTAAAGACGGAACAAGCAACTTTGCAGAAATTGCAGGATTTATAAACGGCGGAGGAATACAGCTCGTCGGTGTAGACAAAGGTGTATTATCCACTTACACCTCAGCAAACACTGCCCAATCCGCTCAAAACTCCGGTATTTCAGCAGGTGATTTCTTTGTACACCTTACTGATACCAACGGAAATATTACCGACACGGTCAAAATCACCATCGGCAAAAATGAAAAAATTGATTCTATTATAGAAAAAATCAACAACTCCGGTCTCGGCGTAACTGCTTCAATTAATGATTCCGGTAAGATGGTTATCACAAGAAATTCTTCTGAAACAGCCGGCGGTGTGCTTGTAACCAAAGGTTCATCCGATTTTACAAACAAAATCGGCTTTACATCCGGCGGATATCAGTCTGCAACAACTCAATACGGTTCTCAAACATCTATTGTTGCTCCAAACTCTGTCAGCACATCAAAACGATTTACCGAAGGTGATTTCATAATTTCAGTTGAAGACAACGGAACAGTCAAAGATTACACTATTGATATCGAATCCACTGATTCTATATACGATGTTATAGACAAAATAAATGCAGCAAACACAGGTGTTACAGCTTCATTAAACTCAAACAACAAGCTGGTGCTTACAAAAGATGCTGACACCGGTGAAGGAAGCATTTCAATAAGCAAAGGTTCATCTGATTTTACTACTGTACTTGGTTTCACTACAGGCGGTGTATACAACGGTACGCATGAGTCAGGTGTCGCTGCATCTCACACAGTTTTGACAAGTGACAAACTTTCCGTTTCAAGCAAAGCAACTATGGCTTCTATGGGTATCAACGGCGGTACTTTCAGGATTAACGGTGTTGATATTACTATCAAAGAAACCGATACAATTGAAGATGTCATAGGAAGAATAAATTCCGTATTCAACAGTGCGATATATGATGACATTGCAGTTACAGCAGAGTTTAAAAACAACCAGATTGTTTTGACAACAAAAAATGCTTCTTCAAATGCAAGAATCGAAATCGAAGCCGGCTCCACAAACTTTACGGAAGTCGTAGGCTTCACTGATTACTCATCAAGAAACAATGTAGTTGATATGGGTCAGAATGCTAACTTTAATATCAAAATCGGAAATGATACAGTAGGAACTGATTACGATATAGCTCTCGATTTAAAAGATATTACAAATGACAACATCTACAACGGCAACAACTTGATTTACCTTGATAAAAACGGCAAAGTAGTTGCAAATGAAAACCAGGCAGCAATTACTATTGAAATCAAGAAAACAGGTGAAACAACTATCAAGATAGGTCAAAACTTGCTTGACGCAAGCTTGGTTGAATTGAATAAATTTGTTGCCAACTTCAACAAAGCAATGATTTCTTCAGAAAATGCCATTTTGTCCGATGATGCTGATTTTGCAAAAATAATTAATAATGTAAAAGCAGCACTCACGGATGATGTTGCAGATATGAGAAAAATTCAGCAGCAGCTTGCAGATATCGGTATTACAGTCGATATCAAAGGCGGCGAAAACTCAAATATGGGTACTGTCAGAATCTATCTCGACAAACAGAAATATACTGATGCATTCTATGCTGACTCACAGCATGTCATGGATCTTTTAATCGGTAAAGAAACTGTTGTCGGTGTAGAAGACGGTGTATTAACAAGACTCAACAATGTACTCTATCCGGAAGTAAACAACAACAACGGATACTTCAACAGTACACCTAGAGTACTTTCCGCCGTTCAAAAAGAACTTAAACGTGAAATTACCCGTACGACATTTGAATTGAATGAATTGAGGCTCGCTGTGTCAGGCACTCCGGCAACAGACGGTTTGAGCGAATATCTGGCAAAACTAGAAGAACAATACAGATTTATCAATGAAGCCATTGCAAATCTAAACAGTCAATATGCAACATCTGTAACAAGATTGATACTTAATCAAAACAATCCGGGTTTCAATCCCATCGTTCAGTAACAGTGATTGAAAAAGGAATTAAAAGGGCATTATAATTATATAGAAATAATGTGTATAAACGATTTCATTTTCAAAATCATTCCTTAAAATATAATTGGATATAATTAGAGGTGAAAGATTATGTCAATATCATTTTCAGGTCTAGGTTCAGGATTACCAATCGATGAATGGATAAAAGCTTTTGTCGGCGTAGAAGAGGCTAAGGTTGAAACTCTTGAAAAAGAAAAAGAAGTGCTTACCAAAAAACAACAAGCACTTAATACCCTGAAATCTGAATACAGTTCTTTGGAATCAACCGCAACCAAGTTGACAGATTCACTTCTCGGTGCAGGCATGGATATATTTTCAAAAGTATCCGTATCCACATCCGAAACAAGTATTGTTACAGCAACGGTAACTCAATACGCAACACCTTCCAAGTTTGAACTGGCAATTGACAGTCTTGCAACTCAATCTGTAAGAAAGTCTGATACAAATGATTTGTTGAGAAATTCATCAACAAAATTGTCAGAACTGGGAATTACACAAAATGCAACATTTGAAATTAACGGTGCAACAATTAGTGTAGACCCAAACAACACTGTTGATACTTTAATTTATAAAATAAATAACTCATCTACAGCAGGTGTAAAAGCTTATTTGCAAAACGGACAGATTGTTCTTGAAAGCAAAGAATACGGACAAAAAGATATTGAAATTACAGGTGACCAGACTGTAGACGGAACCCACACATTTGCAGAACTTCTCGGATTCAACAAAAGTTCAAATTTTGAAATGGGTGAAAGAGCCGCTTTTAGAATTGACGGCGGGCCGACAAGGTATGCTGATTCAAATACATTAACAAGTGACGACACAGGTATTTTGGGCCTTTCAATAGATATTTTAACAACTACGGACAAAGACCCTGATTCAGGTGTAGATATACCTGTTGAAATTATAATCGACAGTGAACCGGATTCTGAAACAGTTCTTACTGCTCTTCAAGAGTTTGTAGCTGCATTCAATAAAGTTATTGCTGATACAGATGCCGGTACAGATGCCGAAAACGGCGGTGCATTCACAGGCGAAAGCTCATTGATAAACATCAGAAATGACTTAAGATCAAAAGTTACATCAACTGTTGAAACTAACGGCATTTATCGTTCTCTTGCCGATATCGGTATCACAACAGGTGCAATAGGTACCAGTGTAGATGCCAATACAAATCAGCTCGTTATTGATGAGGAAAAATTTATTCAAGCATTTGAAAAAGATCCTTCATCCGTTAAAGCTCTTCTTGTCGGTGACAATACATCCGGCATGGAATGTGACGGTGTAATGCAGGTTGTAAAAACATCGTTAAAACCGGCATTGTCTTCTACAGGCGGCTATTTTACAACAAGAGCCGATTCTTTGAATGAAGAAATCAGCAGGATGAATGAAAAAATAGCAGACAAGCAGGAATATATAGAATCATATGAAGCAAAATTGACAAAACAATTCCAATATATGGACCAAGTTATTGCCGATTTGAACAACCAATTCTCACTGATGCAACAGCAACTTGCCTCTATCGGTGTAAATGTAGGTAGTTCATCATAATACAGAATAGTTTGTAAGCTTCTTAATTTTAAATTTCTCTTCTGCATTCGATTGCTTTTGCAAGGGTAATTTCGTCTGCGTATTCGATATCTGAACCTATCGGTATGCCAAAAGCAATTCTTGTAATTTTTATATTGAAAGGTTTAATAAGCTTTGTAAGATAAAGGCTAGTTGCTTCACCTTCAACAGAAGGATTGAGAGCAATGATAACTTCTTTTACATCCGTATTTGCTATTCTGTGAAGCAATTCTTTGATTCTGATGTCTTCAGCACCAATACCGTCCATTGGCGAAATCAACCCTTGCAGCACATGGTATTTGCCTTTGTATTCATTTGTATTTTCAATAGCAACAAGGTCTTTTGTCTCAGCAACAACACAAATTGTTGAATCATCCCTGTTGTTTGAAGAACAAATTTCGCAAGGATTACTCGCAGACATATTAAAACAAATATCGCAGTAATGTATAGTCTCTTTAGCAGTAACCATAGACTGAGCAAACTTCTGCACTTCACTCAAAGGCATTTTCAAAAGATGAAAAGCAATTCTTTGAGCGGATTTTGGCCCAATACCGGGAAGACGTTGAAAATAGTCTATTAAATTTGCCAAAGGTCTTGTATACTGCATTAGAACAATCCGGGAATATTTATACCGCCTGTCAATGATTTCATTTTTGACTGCATTTCGGCAGAAGCTTGTGAAGTAGCTTGATTCATAGCTGTAGTAATCAAATCTTCAAGCATTTCAACCGTATCATTATCAACTGACTCAGGATTTTCAGCATTTAGTGCTGACGGTGTAAGTTTGATTGATTTGAATTTTCCCTGTCCGTCACATATTACAGTAACTGCACCATTGCCGGTAATTGCCGTAAACTCTGTATTTGCAAGTTCAGTTTGTGCATCCTGCAATTTTTTTTGCATCTGCTGAGCCTGTTTCATCATTTGAGCTATATTCATAAAAGTCATCCTCGTTTATTAATCTTTAGTACAACTAATATTAATTATATTTAAATAAAAAATTCATGCAATTTTAATAATTAAATTTAATAATATATATGATTGTCATAAAAAAAATAAATATGCTATTATAAAACATATGGATGAATTTTTACAGAGTAGATTTAGAGCAGTTGGAGCAGTAACAGTACTTGTATTGGCAATATTCTTTATTGTCCTTTTGTTTGTACAATACAGAGAAAAAAAAGATACTGCTATTAAACTTAAAATTTTCTACTCAGATATTGTTCAAGCGTTCCTGATTTCAAAAAATTACAACAGTGTTGCAGGTGAGTGGGGACTGAAGCCTGGCTATAAAAATGTCGAAATATTGAACAACAATCTTTTCCATTATCTGAAAGTTAAAGAAAATTGTGCACAAAAACCCGGCACGTGTATGCCTGACACAAAATATAAATCTATAAAAGAAAAACAAACAAACATAAATCTTTACAACTTTCCTTCCGTAAGTCTCCAAAACGGTATATCAATTGCAGTTGAAACAATAGGAAAATGCAAAAAAGAAAATGAACCCTGTGCTCTTATATACACTGATTTAAACGGGCCTGAAGAACCAAATGCATTCGGAAAAGATATGTTTGTATTTTTGATGATTAATCATCAATCGGTTGCAGTTTTGCCATACAACAACTCATTAAGCACAGATGAATTAAGCAACAATGCGAAATTCGGATGCAATGAAAATGCAGATGTTGCAATGAATTGTTGTGCTTTAATTGCCAGAAAAGGGTGGAGAATAGATAAAAAATACCCCTGGTAGCAGTTGAAAAGTTGTCTTGAACACCTATAATTTTTATAAAATATTTAAAGGAGACAATATGTCAGATATAAACAAAATACTAAGCTACGTACCTATGGTAATAGAATCTTCTTCCAGAGGTGAAAAATCTTTTGATATTTTTTCAAGATTACTCAGAGAAAGAATAATATTTCTGGGTGAAGAAATAGATGACGAAATGGCAAATATCATAATCGCACAACTTCTGTTGTTAGATTCAGAAAATCCAGAAAAAGACATCATGCTCTATATAAACAGTCCCGGAGGTGTTATTACAGCCGGTATGGCAATTTACGATACAATGCAGCACATAAGAGCGGATGTCAGCACCATTTGTCTTGGAGAAGCGGCAAGTATGGGTTCATTTTTGCTTTCATCAGGAGCAAAAGGAAAAAGATTGTCTCTACCAAGTTCAAGAATAATGATACACCAGCCTTTAGGCGGTGCTCAAGGTCAGGCAACCGACATCGAAATAGAAGCCAAAGAGATTTTGCGTATGAAATCTATGCTGAATGAAATTCTTGCAAAAAATTGCTCTCAGCCTATTGAAAAAATAAAAAAAGATACAGAAAGAGATTATTATATGTCAGCCCAAGAAGCAGTAGAATACGGGCTTATCGACAAAGTAATAACAAGAGTAGGTTAACAAAACTTAACATTAAAAAAAATATTTGTTAATAAATAATAGCTACTGAATATATATTTAGTAGCTATTATTTATTTATTTATTAGATAAAAGGCTTGCACTTATAGCAGCATAAATACAATGATATCAAGGTTTTTCAAGAAAATCGGGTTTTACAATAGCAATTTAAAAAGATAAGGCAATTTTGAAAAAGAAATTGTTTTTATATATATGTAAGGTTAGAAAAATTGGTTATGGTAGGAGATTAGAACAGTGTACGCAATTTTCACAATGCGAAAGCTACAATTGACCCAACGTATCAATCAAATACAATACAGATTGATGCAGTTGTCTCAAAGAAAAATGGACCTAGCTGTTTATGCAGGCAATGTAGCTGATGGAATTATTTCACCTGGTGAATTTATGAACTCGCCGGCAAGTATTTTCGGAGTAAATTTGAACTTCTTCAATAACAGTGTTCCGAAAGCACTTTTCGAGGCATCAAGAGCTTCACAAGTTTACAATATGAATATTGCGAATATGAATATGGCTTCTAACGGTCAATACGGTATGGCTGTTGATCCTTCTAACCCTAACTCTGTCTATGCTAACCAGTTCTTCGTATTCAATGCATTCTTTAAACAAGCACTCGATGCTGCAGGAAAAGCTGAAGCTGCTAAAATCAAGAAACTTGAAACAGAAATTGAAATGCAAGAAAAAATGCTTACAACTCAACTTCAAGCTGCACAAGAAGAACTTAAATCTGCTGAAAAGGCTGAAGAAGAAGGTATTAAAAACGCAGCACCTAAATATGCATAATTTATAAGTAAATGATAGTATAATTCCTCGTGTGTGTGAAAAAGATTAAACCCTCTTAGAAATAAGAGGGTTTTGCTTATTTAGATAGTATTATTCGCTTGATTAATTGGAAAAAAAGTTATAAAATAAAATTCTATATATGTGACGGGTAATTATTTACCAATAAAACAAGGAGAAACAAAATGTATCAAGATGAAAAACTCATCTGCGAGGATTGTGGTGCAGAATTTATTTTTACAGCAGGTGAGCAAGAATTTTACGCTGAAAAAGGATTGGTAAATAAACCAAAAAGATGTCCGGATTGCAGAAAAAAAAGAAGACAAAACAACAGAAAAAAAATGTATGATGTTGTTTGCTCAAAATGCGGAGCAAACACAAAAGTTCCTTTCAAACCTGTAATGGGAAAAGAAGTATATTGCAGAGACTGTTATAAAGTAATGCAAGAATCAAATAATAATAATTGAGTACAACCAAAAAGCACTGTATAAAATACAGTGCTTTTTTTAATAATGAATCTATTTAATATATCCTGCCAGAAATGTAGAATGCGAGTTGTTGATCTTGGTTTCGTTTAGGTTGCATAATGAAATACAAAATGAAATCATTACAAGCAATAAAACAGTTGTTAATGTATAATTTGCAATTTTAATTTCTGTCATTTCCACCCCGATTTTAGTAGTCCGCCGTCACAGATACTTTTTCTATACTTTTCTCTTTAATAAAAACTTTGCCGATTAAGCCATTGCACAGAATGAACCGCCAGAATTATTTGCAAGAGAACCTGCTGTTTCTGCACCGCCAAATGCCAATGCACCTGCTGTTTCTACCGGTCTGCTTGCCAGAGTTCCTGCTGTTTCAACTTGAGCTGTAAATAAATTTCCGATTGCTGATACGTTCATAATTACTCCTTCATATACTTATCTACTCTGTAAATATCTTTTATATACCTCGTACATATATAAAAACAATTTCAAAACTTGAATTTCAATTTTATTATTTTTCATTACATTTCTTAACATTAGAAACATTAATTTCTATAAAACGTCAAAAAATAAAGAGAACGGAAGAAATAAATAATTAAGAAATAATTAAAATTCCTTGAGAATAAGTTTTCATAAATTATAATTATAGTATTAAAAATTTATGAAGGATTTGATTATGGGGAAAGAAAACAACGAAAACAATATACAAGAAAATAAAGATGAAATTGACAGAAAAAACAATCCCTTCGCTTCGGAAAATTCAATAAACACCGAACAGGAAAAGGAAGAAAGTTCTTCAAAAGATGATATTGAAGAAAACGAATGCAAAGATGCAATATCAGAATTGAAAGAAGAAATCGATAAAATTAACAATCAATATATTAGACTTGCAGCGGATTTTGACAATTACAGAAAAAGACAAATGCAAGAAAGAGAAGCATTATTAAAATACGGTGCTGAAGAGACGTTGAAAAAAATGATTGAAGCTCTTGATAATATAGACAGAGCAAAAAAATCAGTTGAAAATATAGATGATGTTAATACAGTGAAAGAAAGCTATGACATTGTTTTTAAACAGATTTTTGATATTTTAAACAAAATGGGACTTGAAACAATAGATACAGTTGGTAAAGAATTTGACCCGAACCTGCATGAAGCGGTTATGCAAACGCCGACAACTGAACAACCTGAAAATACAATAATTGCGGAATTACAAAAAGGATACAAACTAGGCGATAAAGTTTTGAGACCATCATTGGTAAATGTAGCCGTCAGTGAATAGTAGGAATTATGTCAAACAATTATTATGAGATACTGGGTGTAAGCAAAGAAGCAACACAAGCTGAAATTAAAATTGCATTCAGAAAAAAAGCCAGAGAATTACACCCTGATGTAAATAAAGCTCCGGATGCAGAAGAGAGATTTAAAGAGTTGGGTAAAGCGTATGAAACTTTATCTAACGATGAAAAACGTTCTTTGTACGACAGATATGGAGAAGAAGGTCTTACAAATGCCGGATACAGCACATCAGGCCCTTTTGATTTCGGTTTTGGCGATATCAACGACATATTTGAATCATTTTTTGGAGGCATGGGCGGTTTTTCTTCTGGAAGGACTGTTGACCCGAATGCTCCGCAAAGAGGGCATGATTTAAGACTTGATATTGAACTTGAATTTGAAGAAGCAGCATTTGGTATTGAAAAAGAAATAAAAATCGACCACTTAGAAATGTGCAAAGACTGTTACGGGACAGGTGCAGAACCCGGAACAAAGCCTACCGTTTGTCCTGAATGTAACGGTCAAGGAAGAGTCGTTCATTTAACAAAAACAATACTCGGCAGTATACAACAAGTTACAACTTGTCCAAAATGCAAAGGTACAGGACAGATAATCGGCTCTCCTTGCAAAAAATGTCATGGCGAAGGACGAATCGAAGTCGAAAAAGCAATAAAAGTAAAAATACCCGCCGGTGTAGACAACAATGCAAAAATCAGAGTTGCAAAAGAAGGTGATGCCGGCATAAACGGCGGTTCCAGCGGAGATTTATACATTGTCTTATATGTTAAACCTCACAAAGAATTTAAAAGAGACGGATTCAATGTTTACTCGGAAATTAATATAAGCATTCCTCAAGCAGTGCTGGGAGATACGGTTACTCTAAATACTATACATGGGAAAAAAGAACTAATTATTCCTTCCGGTGTAGAATATGGTAAAATACTTACAATAAAGAATGCGGGTATACCGTTTTTGGGTCATCCGGAAAAAAGAGGAGATCACCTGGTAAAAATAAGGTATAATTCTCCAAAATCACTCAATGATGAAGAAAAAAGACTTTATAAAAAGCTTTTTGAAATTTCCGAAAACAAAAAACCAAACGAAAAATTTATAGACAAATTCAAAAACGCAATTCACAACTGATATTTTGAGATTATTATATGAAAAAAACATTAATCAAAACTCTTAAGACTTTTTTAACATCATTATTTTTAATTTGTTTGAGTGTAATGCCTACAGTTGCAACAACTTTGCCTGCAAATATAATGGAAACAATAAAAGCCGAACTGCCCAATGCAAATATTCGTTTTGATGGGTTGATATCTCTTCCGGACGGGACTATATACCTGCCGGTTTTGCCTTCTAACCCGAAAAGAAATGCAAAAGGTAAAGTTTTGTCTACAGTTCCATCAAACAAAAAACTGTCACAAAAGCCGGATGTTGTTTTGTTCGATTCCAATTTTGCACTGTTAAAAGTTATTAAAACAAAAGACGGAAAAGTTACAGTTCCTTCTCCGAAAGACATACCGTTTGTAATAAAAACAGGATTGTTCCCTCAAGATATGCTGGTTCCGCCAGGTCTCGTAATTCCTGATGACTTACAAATAATGATGGGTGACTTAAAAATCGCAACAACATCATCAAGAGTAAACGATATTTTCAACAATCCCGTACAAAAACCGAAAGGTATGCAAGAAACAAAGTTTATTCCAGTACCGTATATGGCAGGCAAAACTCTTTTGATTACAACTTTGGACTCAAAATACATAAGTGTAATTCCTTCGGATTCTACAGTACCAAAATTCACACTAAAATTAGAGAACCTTCCCAAATTTGTACAACCTGTTTGTAATGATGATTATATACTCGTTGCAGCCGCCGGCAAAACGTATATTGATGTTGCAGATGTAAAACAAGAAGTACTTGCAAAAAAAATTGACTTGTCTTATCAACCGTCAGAAATTATTCTCTCTCCCGACAAAACAAAAGCTTTTGTTGCCGTGAGCAATGACCAGTCTATATTTTTGATAGACCTAAAAACAATGTCGCTTGTTGAAAAAATAAAAATAAAAGGATATCCAAAAAATATTTCGCTGTCTCCGGACGGAAAAACAATTGTTTATCAAGACAAAAATACCGGAGACATATATACACTGGCCCTTGATAACATGTACCTGAACAAATATGTATTTAACGCTTCAAATGTTTCCAAATTGTTATTAAAAGACAACAATGTTTATATTTTATCAAGAACCCAAAATGAATTGCAGATAGTTGATACAGAAATAAAAGACTTAATATACAAACAGACTGTCGGCGAAAAGCCTGTTGACATGACCCTTATCGGAAACAAACTATACATATTGTGTGCTTCAAATGAACTTGATATTTTCAATCTGGAAGATTTCAGTTTTGAAAAAGCCATAAAATTTACTGAAAAAGGATTTTCAAAAAAAATAGTGAACGTACCTGATTCAAACCTATTTTTAATTACAAATGTCTCAGATAAAAAATATTTTGTATACGATACAGAAAAAAATACCGTTTTGCAATCAGTAAATACACCCGTTTACATCAATGACTTGCAGTTGATTAACAAAAAGTTAAAATAATTTATTATGGACAATTTTACATTGGAAATTCTCAAAGAACTAGAAAAAACACAACATGAATTTTGGAACATTTCTCATCAGACAGCAGAATTCATAAGTATGCTTATAAAAATCTCAGGTGTAAAAAACATATTGGAAATCGGTACATCGAACGGATACTCCACACTATGGATTGCTGATGCTTTGAAAAATGCAAACAAAGACGGACATCTTACAACTATAGAATTTTATGAAAAACGCCAGTGTATTGCCAAAGAAAATGCAGAAAAATGCGGACTTTCAAAATATATTACATTTAGGCAGGGAAGAGCTTTAGAAATAATTGAAAATTTGGATTTTGCACCGGATATGGTATTTATTGATGCAAATAAGTCTGAGTACATTCAATATTTTAATCTTTTAAAAGACAAACTGCCTCAAGGTGCAATCATACTTGCGGACAATGTTGTATCTCACGCAGCCAAAGTCGCCGATTTTCTTAATGAAATAAAAAATGACACTAGATACCAGTCACAGGTTTTAGACCTTCCGGCAGGGCTTCTGATGGCTTTAAAATTAGTTTAATAAATATTATCACAACACTTGTTTTATATTAATGTAGATTTTTTAGTTCACCACAAATAGTATCGATAAAAAACTTAGTCAATTCAAAATAGTTTTCATTATATTCTGTATCAGCAGTCCACCAACGCTGACAATACCTCTCATCAGCATCAAGTTTAAAATACTTTATGTTTTGATTTATTGAAGAAGAGTCAATAGAAACAGCAGAGTTTGTCAAATCTTTATTGTACTTAAAATTAAAAACAGTATAAATAAAATTATTATTGCCGCTTTTGGTTTTTAAATAGTCATAAATCGTATTTATAGTATCCGAATCTTTTAAGTTTATCACCATTGTCGAATACAAACAATTGCCATGACTCAGTGTATCGTGTAAATTTTTTATCCGTCTGTTATACCGGTCAATAAACCAATTTTTATCATTAATTTTGTCATGAATAAATCTTATATTATACTTTTTATTAATCCATATTTTTTGCACGTCATCATAAAAGATATCATCAAAAAAATCTTCAAAATCATTATCTAAAATCCGTGCAACAGACTCTACAGGGGTATGAGACAGGTCAAAAGGAAAACTCAATTCGCCTTGCTTCTTTTTAGGTTTAATGCCGTACTGTGTAGGCTTAAACCTTACATAACAATTTGTACCTAAAGGAATAATTTTATTCTTTTCTGGATGAGAAAAATAAAAAAAATTTTTAAGATTTAGCTTAAAATTTGAAAAACTAATAATAATTCTGTTGCCAAGAAATTTTATCATACTTCCTCAATACAAAAAAGAGACAATTCTCCTGATTGTCTCTTTTTCCAAAATTCTTACTTCGCAGCTTCTGCTTTTGCTTCCACTTTTTCAAAGACAATTTTTTTGTCTTCTAACCTTGCAATAATTTTGTCACCTGCAACATATTTACCATTAAGTATTTCTTCAGCCAGAGTATCTTCTATTTTCTTTTGAATTACTCTTCTTAGAGGTCTTGCACCATAAGCTTCAGAGTATCCTTCATCAGCCAGATAATCTTTAACCTCATCAGAAACTTCAATCGCAAAATCGTGTGACTGAATACGTTTAACAAGGTCTTTAAACATAAGATCGACAATTTCTCTGATTTCAGGTTTGCTGAGATGTGAGAATACAATAATATCATCAATTCTGTTAAGAAACTCGGGTCTAAATGCTTTTTTCATTTCTTCCATAACAGTATCTTTGAGGTGTTCATATTTATCTTTAGACTCATCATCAGCAACAGAGAAACCGAGCTTGGATGTAGTGGTAATCATGCTGGCACCTACGTTACTTGTCATGATTATGATAGTATTTTTAAAGTTAACGTGTCTGCCTTTTGCATCCGTAAGACGGCCATCATCAAGGATTTGAAGCATGATGTTAAATACATCAGGATGTGCCTTTTCGATTTCATCAAAAAGAATAACAGAATAAGGTTTCTTTCTGATTGTTTCGGTAAGGTGTCCGCCGTCATCGTATCCTACATAACCCGGAGGAGAACCGATAAGTTTTGAAGTAGAGTGTTTTTCCATAAACTCGGACATATCAACTCTTATCATATTGTCTTCCGAGCCAAATACAGCTTCTGCAAGAGCTTTTGCAAGTTCAGTTTTACCGACACCGGTAGGTCCGGCAAATATGAAACTGCCGATAGGTCTATTCGGTGATTTCAAACCTACTCTTGCACGTCTTATAGCTTTAGCCAGAGAAACAACTGCCTGATCCTGACCGATTACTCTTTGGTGAAGAGTTTCTTCAAGCTTCAGCAGTCTTTCAGATTCTTTTTCAGTGATTTTTGTTGTCGGAATACCTGTCATTGTACTGACAACTTCAGCAACATGCTCAGGTGTAACAACAGGTTTATTTGCATCATGCTCTTCTTTCCATTGCTGCGACATTTCTCTGATTTTTTCTTTTAAATCAGCTTCTTTATCACGCAAATTGGATGCATGTTCAAATTCTTGGTTTCTGATTGCATCTTCTTTTTGCTTAATTATATTTTTAAGCTCTTTTTCTATTTCTTTACCTTCGGGAGGCAAAGAGCTTACATTCAAACGCACTTTTGAACTTGCTTCATCAATAATATCTATAGCTTTGTCCGGCAAAAATCTGTCTGTGATATATTTGTCAGACAATGAAACTGCTGCAATAATTGCTTCATCAGAAATTTTTAGCCTGTGGTGTTCTTCATATTTTGACTTCAAACCTCTAATAATCTCTATAGATTCATCAATAGAAGGTTGTTCAATGATTACAGGCTGGAATCTCCTTTCAAGAGCCGCATCTTTTTCAACATATTTTCTGTATTCATCAAGAGTTGTTGCACCAATAACTTGAATTTCTCCTCTTGATAATGCGGGTTTTAGAATATTCGCAGCATCGATTGCACCTTCGGCAGCACCTGCACCGATAAGTGTATGCATTTCATCAATAACAAGGATTATATTTCCTGCCTGTCGGATTTCATCCATGATTTTTTTGAGTCTTTCCTCAAACTCACCTCTGTATTTTGTACCTGCGACCAGAAGCCCCATATCAAGTTGTATAATCTTCTTGCCTTCGAGAATATCAGGAACATCGGAATTTACAATTCTTATAGCCAAACCTTCTGCAACAGCTGTTTTACCCACACCGGGTTCACCGATTAATACAGGATTGTTCTTCGTTCTTCTAGCAAGAATCTGAATGAGTCTTTCAATTTCCTTTTCTCTGCCAACAACAGGGTCAAGTCTCTGTTCTTGAGCAGCAAGTGTCAAATCAGTACCAAACTCGTCAAGAGACGGTGTTTTGGTTTTTCCGCCGGAAGCAGTGCCTGCTGTAGCTGTTTGAGCAGTAGGTTTTGACTCGCCAAGCATTTTTATAACATTGCTTCTAAGTTTGTTTAAATCAACACCTAAATTTTCAAGAACTCTGGCAGCAACACCTTCTCCTTCTCGTATCAAACCTAAAAGCAGGTGTTCAGTACCAATATAACTGTGGCCTAATTGTCTTGCTTCATCCCATGAAAGTTCCAGCACTCTTTTTGCTCTGGGCGTAAAAGGAATCTCAACTGCAACAAATCCGGAACCTCTGCCTATAATTTTTTCCACTTCAGCCCTTGCATCTTTAAGTGTAATGCCCATAGATTTCAATGTTTTTGAAGCAACACCTGTACCTTCGCCGATAAGACCAAGCAATACCTGCTCAGTACCGACAAAATTATGCCCCAAACGTCTTGCCTCTTCTTGAGCAAGCATAATTACTTTTATCGCTTTTTCTGTAAAACGTTCAAACATAATTAACTCCTGTCCGTATATCAAAGTCAGTCAGTTATAAACCAGATTGACCTATTGTAATTATTTTACCTCATAACATACAAATGTTTCAACTTATTATTTTTTATTTAATGTATTGTCTAAAGATTCAAGCATTTTTCTCGCCGGATAGTATCCATAACCCTTCTCCACACTCAATAACAAAGACTCTCTTGCTCTTTGAATATCATTCTTATTTAACCAGCATTTTGCAAGCATCAAATGAACTTCAGGGTCAACATAACAAATTTCTTTTGCCTTTTGCAGAAACAATTCGGCTAAATCAAAATAGCTGTTATTAATAAATACTCTTCCGATAAACTTATAGCTCTCTTGGTTATTTTGTTCAAATAGATGGGCACCGTTTACGATATTTTCACAATATGTAATTAAATTTGCATTTAGCAAAGCATCTAAATCAACCTCCAAAAAAGCACGTATTTGAAAAAAAGTCGGAATATGCTTAACATACAAATCGATAAACTCTAAAAGTGACTTTCCCCACAGTGTTGCAGGTGTATCAGTCTTTATTGTGCACCAAATATCTTTTGCTGAATCCAAATTACCTTGCAATAATTCACATCTGCCATATTCATACATAAATCCGATATTTTTATATACTACGGCCGCAGAAGCATAATCACCTTGTGCAACAAATACTTTAGCAAGATAATCAAGCTCATATTTATCTACAGAATTTTTCAAAATATTTTTTAAAATATCATAATTTTTCTTCAAAAAAAATTCTGATAACAATTCATTTTTATGCATAGAAATTAATGATTTTTACCGAGTTTATTAGTCAGAGTATCAAAGTTAGAAATGTTAAATGATTGATTTTTGTCTTTAATAAGTTCACTTAAAGCACAAATCGAATTTGTAGAAACATCTTTACTGTCTTTATTTGCAGATTTTATTTCTTTATAGAGTTCTTCTCTGTAAACAGAAACATTTTTTGGTGCATTAATACCAATTCTGACAGTATTTTGGTTTGCATCCAATACAATTATTTCTATATCATCATTTAAAATTATTTTTTCACCAACTTTTCTTGCTAATACAAGCATTATATTCTCCCATTGAATTATTTAAAATACTGCTAGTTTGAATTAGTCTTTGATTAATCTTTCTTTTACAGGATAATTGGAATTTGACAAAATTATCTGCATGCCTTCTCTGTTTGTCGCATTAATTATAATAGGTGCAAGCAAATTTATTGTAGACAATCTGGGATTGCCGGCAGGGATTGTAACTATGTTTAAAGATATAAGAGATTCAACATTGCTCAAACCTATTTTTTCCGCCTTATCAGTTGGAATTTCAAATTGATAGTCAATATCAAAAAAGGCCGGAGATGTAACCGGAAAAGCAAGTGCCGGATCTTCAACTGATTGAAGCCATTTAAAAGCGGAACTTTCCGAATGTTCAACCAGTACATATTTTTTTAAATGTTCAAAGCCAATAATAGGCTCAACAAAATTAAAAACTAAATTTTCATCAATTTGGATTTCACCAAATTTTGTTGTATTAATATTCATCTTTCCTCAGCAAGTCTAATAAAATTTCTAATAAACATTATAAAAACACAGTCAACGAATTAATACATTGGCATTTGTGACATCATCATAGTCTGAATCAACTCCGGAGACATTCCGTTATTTGCAGAATCTTTAGGATTTTGACTCATCAAAAGAAAAGGCAGCATATTCATATTGTTATATGAACCATTATTGCCTAATAACATGTTCATTTGCATATATTCAGGATTTGAATACATAGCATTATTGTTCATTCCGTTTAAAGGATTAAGGCCCACTTTAGCAAGAGTTTTAACGGCCTGTGCAATTTCGTCATTTGAAGGCATTTCAGACTTCTTATTTGTACCAAGCTCGTCATTTATATTGTCTTTTATTCTTTCAAGTTTCTTTTTATTTATTTCAGCTTGGACGGAATTGTCATAAAATTTCTTTGATTTTATAAATGTTTCAAGATCGTTTTCGTTTTCTGCAAACTTTTCACAATCTTCCGGATTGCTCAAACAAGCAATTCCTCTTTCAGCATAACCTACTATTGTTTTGTTGCTGTTTAATGATTTTGCATTTTCAAATGATTTTATAGCTTCATCTTTTTTACCAAGCTGCATGTAAGACAAACCTTGATAATAATGTGCATAAATATTAGAAGGATTTGTTTTCAGAATTTTTTCTGTTGCCTGTAGACATCCTGTATAATTTTTAGATTTATATTTTGCTATCATAGATTTTAATGTTGCATCAGAAACATTCTGTGCCAAACACACAGATTGAATTGAAACAAAAGCTACCAAAACAATACCTAATACTAATTTCTTTAAATCCATACTACTATATCCTTTACTAATTATTTCTTAATGAACATATATAAAATGTCAACTCTATATAAGATTATATAATAGATTAAAAAAATTTGCCTAATATATTTAACCTAAAATCATAAATTTGTACTACATTTTATATATTTCATTGATTAAAGAATCTTCAAATTTTTTAACATCGATTGTGTCCATATTATGATTTTGTATCAATATTGCAAAACTGTATTTCTTACCCGATTTTGTATCAATATAACCTGCAATAGAACTGATACCGCTTGCTGTACCTGTTTTTGCCCTAAGTTTTAAGCTTATATTTAACAACCTGTCAGACATTGTACCTTGCATGGGTTTCGCCAACAAATTAATGAAATTTTGCGAATTTTTTTCATTATAAATTTTATTTAGAGCATCAGTAATCCAATCAGCCGTTAACAAATTATTTCGGGAAATTCCACATCCATCAACAATTTCGTAGGAATAATTTTTTAAGTCGGAATAATAATTATCAAACATCTTTACGGCACTTTCAGCAGTACCTGTATCTTTTGCAAAATGCCCTCCTGCTGTTTTAAAAATCATCTCCGCATAAAAATTATTACTGTCTTTCAAGGTTAAATTTACGATTTCATTAAGCGGTGCACTTGAAATCTCAGCAACCTTATTTACACCCGACGGAAGTGGAGCAAATTTAAGAGCACCGTTATGCTTGATACCGGCACCGGCAAGAGCGGCGTTGAGTTCTCCGGTAAAATATCTTTCTACTGAATCAACGGGAAGTTTAATTTTTAGCGGTGAATTGATATCACCTGTAACATACGTTAAATCAGATGAAATCCACGGCATTCTTTCTAAAGAAATATTGTTATCCTTACCGTTTTTCAACCTGTTTACAATATGCATTGTATAAGAACTTTTATTTCTGATTTCAGGATTAGAACCGTTTTTGCCTGGTGAAAGTGTAATTTCAATCTTGTTTTCATTTATTGAAAATGGAGAAAATTTAGGCAAAAGCTCATTCGTATCGTCATCCCACATCCAGCCTGTTCCCCATTGTCTGTTATCAATAATTGAAGAATCAAGAACAATATCATTTACCGGTTTATTGTATTTTTCTTTGACGGATTTCAATAATGTTATCAAAGAATTTCTGGTCAATGTAGGGTCTGCACCGAGTTTTATATACAAATTACCTTTTTTATCAAGATAGGCTGTCGTTTTAAAAGTATACCCGCTGCCAAGTTCTTCATATGCACTTTTCATAGTAAATATTTTTTGGACCGATGCAGGATTCATAAGTTTGTTTTCGTTGTATTGGTAGACAACCCTGCCTGATTTTGCGTCTTTTACTGATACAGCTATTGTTGATGTTTTATTCAAATTTGATTTTTTAATCAAACCGTCCATGCCTGATGCATATGCAGCAGAAACACAAAAAGTGAATACCGATAAAACAACAAACAATGTTTTCAATTTATTCATACAACTTAATCTCCCTACACTTAAAATAGTAAACATTATCATCTTTTCTATCCGAAATCAAAGGAAAATTCTTTCTGAGGTTTCGTATCTTATCTAAATCTATATCCGTTATTATACAACCTTCTTCAGAACCAAGCTCGTCAATTACATCACCCCATCCGTCTATTACCATAGAATGCCCGAGATTATATTCATTTTCACTTATTTTACCGGATTGATCAGCAACTATAATAAAACACTGGTTTTCAATTGCACGAGCTCTGTGCATAATATTCCAGTGTTCAGGTTTTTTGCTTGACCATGCTGCAACATTTACAAATATTTCAGCACCAAGTTTGGAATACTGTCTGTAAATTTCGGGAAATCTAATATCGTAACAAATAGTCACACCTATTTTTGTATAACCTAAATCCAATAAAAGTAAATCATTTCCAGGTGTTATATATTTGTTTTCTTCAGAACCTTTATGAGAAAACAGATGTATTTTGTCATACATATCAACAAGAACACCTTTTTTAGAAATTATCGGACAGGAATTTTTAAATCCCCCCGAGACCTTTTGTATAAAAGACCCGCCAATAACCGGTGAGTTAAATTCTTTTGCAATGTTTTTAAGATAATCAATTGTTTCACTATCTGAAACTTCTTCTGCATCATTTTGAAAATTACGACAACACCATCCGGATGACCATACTTCAGGAAATACAATCAAATTTGGTTTTTCATTTTTATACTCACTCAAAAGCCTGTCGACATTTTTAAAAGTTTGGCTTTTATTTTCTAAAATTGCACTATTTTGTACAACAAGTATTCTTAATTTCATATTAGTTATTATATTACAAACCCCAAAAAGAGAACAAAAATTAACACTAAAGCAACACTGCTTCCAAAATACCCGTGTCACGGTTCAAGTTTATTATATTAACATTTTGAATTGTGTTGCAAAAGTTTCTATCAGAAATATCAAGCAGTACATTCAAATAGTTTTTTGTTACACCTTTAAGTTTTCCGGTAGTTTTGTCAGGTTTCTTTTCTATCAAAACTGACTGAACAGTACCAACATTATTTTTAACAAAGTTAATAAATTTTTCCTTAGCCAATTTGTGTAAAATGTTTGCTCGCACATGCTTCACGCTTTCAGGAACTTGATTGCACATCACGGCAGCTTTTGTATTCTTTCTTACGGAATAAGGAAATACATGAATATTAGAAAGACCAGCTTTTTTTAGATTGTCAAAAGTAATTTGAAAATCCTCATCAGTTTCACCGGGAAAACCTGTTATGACATCACATCCCATAAAAGGAAGATTAAATGTGTTATTAATCTTTTCAATCAAGTCCAAACAAGATTTAGCGGTATATTTTCTGTTCATATCCGCAAGTATTTTGTCATTTAGAGACTGCAAAGACAAATGAAAATGAGGACAAAACTTGGAAGATTTTGAAAGGAAATCGAGTAAATTTTCATCCACCTCCAAAGTATTTAATGACCCGAGTCTATAGCGTTCAATGCCGGTTTTTTCGATTTCTTCAAGCAATGAATAAAGTGAAGATTCCGGAACAAAATCCTTCCCCCACTGGCCAATGTGAATACCTGTCAAAACAACTTCTTTTATTCCTATATCCGTATAAATCTTAACTTGCTCAATAATATTATCAATACTGTTGCTTCTGCTGCGACCCCTCGCCAACGGAATCGTACAATAACTGCAATAATTGTCACAGCCGTCTTGTATTTTTAAATATCCTCTTGTTTTAGAATATTTGTGGATAATTTGATTATTAAATTCGTGTATATTAAAAATGTCAGTCACATGACTTAACTTTGAGTTTATGGCCTCAACAATATTAAACTTGTCATCGTTGCCAAGCACAATATCTACACAAGACAACATCGAAAGCTTTTCAAAATTCAGTTGTGCACTGCACCCCGTCAAAATTGTCAAAATATCATTGTTTTTTTTCTTGGCATTACGTATTGTTCTGATTGACTCATTGTCAGCATTTTCGGTAACAGAACAGGAGTTTAATATAAAAACATCCGCATCTTCAACGTATTCACATTCTTGAAGACCTGCTTCTATCAGCTTTTCTCTGATGATTACTGACTCTAATTGATTTGACTTACAGCCATGTGTCTTTAAAAAAAATTTAGTCATAGTAAATATTACTTAACACAAAATAAAAATATAAACAAAAATTCATATATGTAGTATAATAACCATGCAAGTCATAAGCGGTGTAAAAATATGCATATTAATAAAATTAACAGCCAAGTAAATTTCAAGTCATCACAGGATACAGAACAAAATCAGATAAAAAAATACACGGATGAAGACTTGATTAGGCTAGCTGCTTGGGAACCGGAAAACAGATATTCAAAAGTTGCCAAAAAGACAGCACGAACTTTGTTGATAGCAGCACCTGTCGTTGACTCAATTCTTGCAGGTGCGGTTCATGAAGGACAACTTTCATCAAAACTGTACAAATCAGCAAAGACTCTGGGCAGGTGGGGTACTGTTTTTGCGGCAGGTTTTGTTATATTTGGTGTAAAAAAAGTTGTCAACAAAAATGTTGAACCGCTTGATAAATTTAACAAAAATCATGCATTACTTGCCTTTGGTGTTGATTTCACCGCATTGTATACATTAGTTTCTTTGCTTAAAGATTTTGGTCAAAAGACATTTGATAAAATGCAAAATTTGGCTCCGGCTGTATTTGAAAAAGCTTCAAAACTAAAATCAGCAACAGCTGAAAAAATAAACAAATCTGTTATAAACCAAAAAATTACAAAATCTGCAAATGATTATTTTTCAAAACATCCTCATTACAATTCTGCCGGTAAAACACTTGCACTGCTCACTGTACCTGCAATGGCGATAGCAGCACTAGTCAGGTTGGGAAATGAAGCCAAAAGTGCAGCAGATAAAACTCAAAACAATTATATGCATTTAAAAATCATTGAAGCAATGGTCAACAATAATGAAAAAGCTGACAATAACGATTCTGTAAAGCAAGATTAATTTTACGCAAAAACTGTTTATTGAATTAGTTCCTTTTCTAATTCGTTTTATTAAATTCAAAAACGTAAAGCATTAAAATAATTACTTGACCACAATGCGTGTTAATGGTATTTTATACATACGCAGAAGGGTTGTATACACTGCCTGTAAAAAGTTATTATTAACTTTGTTTAAAAGAAGCAAAATCTGATTAAAAGTATTTGCTTAAAATATAAAAGGCACATAGTATCAACTATTGCAATTGAATATTAATCGACACGGGCCTGTGGCTCTCTGCCGACGAGGTTGTGACTAAATGTCACAACAGAGGAGAGGTAGGTAGTGCAGCTACCGCAAGCAGTCCCGTAACAATTGAATATTAATCGCCACGGGCCTGTGGCTCTCTGCCGACGAGGTTGTGAC
>CALURG010000001.1 GCA_944323115.1 Candidatus Gastranaerophilales bacterium | reverse complement strand
ACCTTTAACCCCCTCAACTTCGCCTCAAACAACACCATCCCTGCATATCCCGCAGGATCATCACTCGCCTCGTTTATTCTATACCCCGTGCTTAACCTCTGCATAGACCTGCTCAACGCCTCGTTCGTATATGCCGTCTCAAGATACCCTATTCGCGATATGTTATTAATGCTTAAAAAAAATGACATACGTCCACCACGTTAACCCTACATCCTATATATTCCATATTTCATAAAAAATATTTCTTAAATTACTAAAATGTTAAAATATCGTTACAAAAAACTACCCACCATACGCCTAACTAAACCCACCCCCTGTAACCCCCATTTAGAAAAAACTTAAACAAGCTATCTCACCCGGTTCTTCTCGAGCGAAGGTGGGAGGTGTTTTTATCTTGAAGTGTTACAGATTGATTTATCACTGTGTAAATATTAGTATTAAGAAATGCATGAGGATATCGAAAAATTTATTTGTAAAAATAAAATTAAACAACATTTGGATAGATTGGCCGAAAAACACAAAGGAAAAAGATTTTTAATATACGGCACAGGCAAGCTTTTTCAAAAGTTAAAGGTACTTCATTACTTTGATGATTTTAATATTGTCGGGATTTCTGACATAAAGTATTATGACTTTCCTGAAATTGAAAACGATTTTGGATTTAGTGTTTACAAGCCCTCTGAAGTAATAAATGCAAAGCCTGATGTGATACTTTGCTGTCTTCAAAATGGTTATGCAATAAAAAAAGATTTAAAAAACTATGTAAAATATCATAAGGCAAAAATAAAAGTAGAATCTGTTGCAGAGTATAAAACAGATTCGTGTTTACAAAAATATTTTAAAAGTTTAAGACATGTTTGGGGTAAATTTTTTGCGGACAAAAACAATAATGTGTACCTTATAGACGATTTTGGCGTAAAAAAGAAGTGGACTAAAAAGATAAAAGGTCTGAATATTATTTTTTACGGAAAGAATAATAAAGTTGTGATTCACAAAAATAATTTGAATAAATTTAAAAATTCTACAGTGCTATTAAGTGGTGAAAGTACATTTTTGCTAAAAGGACAGGCTATTTATATCAGCAATATGTGTTTTTCTACACATACAGAAAATTGTTCTATTGAACTTGGAAAAAATATACTTATGCAGGGCGGAACGATAATATTGTCCCAAGAACCAGGACAGTCAGTAAAAATAGGCAACAATTCCATTTTTGCTCCTCATCTCTACATAAGATCCTCAGATGCTCATGCTCTCTATGATAAAGATTCAAAAAAAATATTAAATAAATTTGAAAATATAGTTATAGGCAACAATGTTTGGTGCGGTTATCATACTACTATTCTAAAAGGTGCGGAAATTGCTGACAATACTGTTGTTGCAAGCAACACATTAGTCAACAAAAAGTGCAAGGAGAATTACATTCTCCTTGCAGGCATGCCTGCAAGAATTTTAAAACGCAATATTTGCTGGGATGTAAAAAATCCGTCGTACTTTGGTGAATTTTATACCGAAAAAATAGATACCTGATAAGTTTTTATTTGTGACTGAAAATGTTTTTATACTATAATTGTAACGGATGACTTACGCTAAAAGAAATAGTGAGGAAAGATGAGAAAGCCGAATATTGCAGTTTTGGGTGCGACAGGTGTTGTAGGAAGAGAAATTTTAAAAATTCTCGTTGAAAATGATGTACCTTACAATGAGATTAAATTTTTAGCCAGTGCAAAAAGTGCCGGCAAAAAGATTACATTCAAAGGTGAGGAACATACTGTCATCGAGGCTGCACCCGATGCTTTTGAAGGTGTAAATATTGTACTTGCATCAGCAGGCGGCTCTACTTCTCTTGCTCTTGCTCCGGAGGCAGTAAAAAGAGGCTGTGTGTATATTGACAATTCCAGTGCTTTTCGTATGGAAAAAGATGTTCCTCTTGTTATTGCGGGTGTAAACGATGATGATTTGAAAAATCATCACGGCATTGTGGCAAATCCGAACTGCTCAACTTCTCAATTGATGCTGGTTTTGAAGCCGCTTCATGATTATGCAAAGATAAAAAGAATGATTGTCAGCACATATCAGGCTGTCTCGGGTGCGGGTCTTGCCGCAATTAATGAGCTTAAAGAAAATACAGTTGCGGAAAACGAAGGCAAATCTTTTGAAAATGTAAAATTTAAAAAGCCTATAGCATACAACGTTATCCCTCAGATAGATGTATTTTGTGACAACGGGTATACAAAAGAAGAGATGAAAGTCACTAACGAGACTAAAAAAATCCTTCATCTTAATCCTGATACACCTATATCCTGCACTGCTGTCAGGGTTCCTGTTTTTCACGGACATTCGGAAGCTGTTACTATAGAATTTGAAAAAGAACTGACTCCCCAAAAAGCCAGAGAAATTCTTGAAAATGCTTGGGGGGTTGAAGTTATGGATGATATTGAAAATTATGTTTATCCGACTCCACGTGATGCTGCGGGCAAAAATCCTGTTTATGTCGGTAGAATCAGAAAGAATATTGCTTTTGACAATGCAATTGATCTTTGGTGTGTTGCTGACAATATCAGAATCGGTGCCGCATTAAACACGGTAAGAATAGCCGAAAGTGTTATAAAAATGGGGCTTTTCTAATAAATCAGAAAGTGTAAATAATATGAGTACAGAAACACAGTCGAAAACTATTTCAATTCATGATTTTGATTATGAACTGCCAAAAGAACTTATTGCACAACTCCCTTCCGACAAAAGAGAAAATTGCAGGATGATGGTTCTTGACAGAGAAACAAAATCAATAAATCACAAGCACTTTTATGATATTACTGATTATTTTGACAAAAACGATGTAATTGTTTTGAACAATACAAAGGTTATTCCGGCACGTTTGTACGGCAGAAAAGATACCGGTGCTCATATAGAAGTTTTTTTGCTTAAACAGATTTCAGGAAAGACTTGGGAGGTCTTAATCAACCCTTCAAAAAGGGTTAAAGAAGAAACTATTATTGATGTTTCTCCTGATATTTATGTTAAAGTTTTGACAAGGCAAAATGAGGGCAAGTGGCTTGTTGAACTTCATTATGACGGTGATTTTTATGAAATTCTTAATAAGGTCGGAAATATTCCTTTGCCTCCGTACATTGAACGGCAAATGACTGATGAGCAGTTAAAACACCTGGATTATGAAAGATATCAGACTGTATATGCACAAAAAGAAGGATCTGTTGCAGCACCGACGGCCGGATTACATTTTACGGAAGAAATCCTTGAAAAGCTCAAAGCAAAAGGAGTTCAGATTTGTTATGTAACTTTGAATGTAGGACTCGGTACTTTCAGGCCTGTCAAAGTCGAAAATATTCTTGAACACAAGATGGATTCGGAGGAGTTTGAAATTTCTAAAGAAACTGCTGAAATCATCATGAATGCAAAAAAACAGGGCAAAAAAATTACTGCTGTAGGTACAACAACCGTGCGTACGCTTGAAACCTGCATGCAAAAATATGACGAAATTATAGAAACAGTAGACGATTCAACACTGTTTATTTATCCCGGATATAAATTCAGAATAATTGACAGGCTGATTACAAATTTTCATCTGCCCAAGTCTACTCTTTTGATGCTTGTGAGTGCTTTTGCAGGTAAAGATTTTATTTTTAAAGCTTACGATGAAGCGATAGAAGAAAAATATAAGTTTTACAGCTATGGCGACTGTATGCTAATAAATTAAGAAAATTGTCTGAGACGGCCTCGCTTGTAGAATTGTACACACTCTGCCGAGTAAATATGCCAGTGGCATATTTGTGAGAGGTAGCGAGTGACGCCAAGTCTAATATTTTGCGGAAGTGACCCCATGCACTTGTTGCATGTGCCGGACTTGTTCGCAATGAATGGACTTGACTAATGCACAGGTTCAATAAGTAGTCGGAGTCAGTTGACTATATGAAATTATTAGTATTTAAACATTATCTTGCTTTGGTTTGTATCAAGTATGGAATCAGTTCCAATAGGAAATGTCAATTTGTCTTTTTCGTGTCCGAATTTCAGTCCTTGTATAATAGGAATTTTTAAATCACCGGCAAGACGTGTGAAAAAGTTTTTGAAATACAATTCATTGTCCAAACCGGAAAAATCACCCAGAACAATTCCGGTAATATTTGATTTAAATTTTGGTATATTTAAAAGCTGTGAAAACATTTTGTCTATTTTGTACACAGGCTCGTTTATGTCTTCCGTAAAAAAGATAAATTTTTCATCAGGAATAAAATCAAGCCCGCACAAAGATTGAACAGTAGAAAGATTTCCGCCCCAAAATTTTCCGTATGCTATACCGTTAAAAAATATTTGCTGTGTATTTATTTCTATTTCCGATATACCGTTTTCGAGTGTTTTAAAAAACGAATTTTTTGTATATTCCGAAATGTCACAGCCGAAATCAGAGTAAGCCATAGGAGCATTGTATGTAATCAAATCGGTTTTTTTATAAATAAAAAGAGAAAGTGCCGTAATATCAGAGTAACCGGCAAAAATTTTCGGGTTGGCTTTTATTATGTCGTAATCTATTTTGTCAAGAATTCTTATTGCTCCGTAACCGCCTCTGGCCGCAACAATAGCATTTATGTTTTTGTCATAAAAAAATTTGTTTAGTTCATCCGCTCTTGTTTTGTCATCAGCACACAGGTAATCCTGCCTGGTTTTTGACGTGTCGGAAATTATTACATTGTATCCCGCTTTTTCAAATTCAATTTTTGCTTTTTCTAATTTTGAAAAGTCCGCTATATTCCCGCTTACAGATAAAATACCTATTGTATCGCCTTTTTTAATTTTTTTTGGTAACAACAAATCTCTTATGTCCTTTTCTTTTGATTTACCGTATAATTATATTATATGAATGAAGTTGGAGTAAAGTTTTGGCACAAACATATCTACCTTTGTACAGAAAATACAGACCACAGACCTTTAAAGATTTAATCGGGCAGGAAAATATAGTAAAAGCACTTTCAAATGCAATAAATTTGAATAAAATATCTCACGCATATCTTTTGTGCGGACCGAGAGGCACAGGAAAAACTACTACGGCAAGAATTATTGCAAAATCATTGAATTGTGCCAACGGCCCTACGCTTGAACCTTGCGGTGAATGTCCGAGCTGCAAGGATATTGCAAATTCAACGCCTATTGATGTTATTGAAATAGACGCTGCTTCCAACAGAAAAGTTGAAGATGCCAGAAATATTTTGGAAAAAATACAGTTTGTTCCGGTAAACGGCCGTTACAAGATTTATATCATAGACGAAGTTCATATGCTTACACCTGAGGCTTTTAATACTTTGCTCAAAACTCTTGAAGAGCCTCCGGAAAATGTAATATTTATTCTTGCAACAACTGAACCGCACAAGGTTTTGGATACAATTATTTCAAGATGCCAGAGGTTTGATTTTCGCCGTATAACAACGGAGGATATTGTTTCAAGGTTAAAATATATAAGTGAACAAGAAAATATTAAAATAACGGAAGATGCACTGTATACAATTGCAAGAAGCTCTCAAGGCGGTATGAGAGATTCACTTGCTCTTTTAGACCAGATAAGTGTTCTTGATGCTGAAAAAGAAATAACAGCAGATGATGTAAACGATTTGCTCGGCAGACTGTCATTTGATGTGTTGTGTGCCTTGAGTGAAACTATTACGGACTCAAAAGCTCAGGAGGCATTGAGTCTGCTTGACAATATATATAATAAAGGCAATGAACCTTTTCAGATAGTTTCAAATCTTATACAGTATTTTAGAAATCTGCTTGTGGTAAAAAACTGTGCAGACAGAAATATTGCGGCAGAACTCACTCAGCTTAGTGAAGCTCATATTCTGAAACTTAAAGAACAGTCTCAAAATATAGAACCGGAACAAATTATTTACACAATAGAAAGACTTGCTTTTTACTCAAAGGAAATAAAAGAGACTACAAACAGGTATCTATGGCTTGAATTGTGTCTGATAGAACTTTCATCAAATGTAAAATATTGTTCTTATTCCCAACTGCTGGAAAGAATAGAAAAGCTGGAGGCCGGTATAACATCTAATCCTGCGGGCAATGATATTCCTTTGGGTAATTCCGTTTTTAAAATACCAGTGCCCAATGTGGTATTAAAAAAAGAAGAAAAAAAAGAATTTGTTGATGAAAGACATAATCAAACTGCTGCACCGATTGCAGAAACAACTGGTGAAATTTTGGAAGAAAAACAAGAAACAAAAGAAGTTGCCGAAATTCAACATCAAAAACCGCAGTCAGAATCAACAATCGTTGAACAAACACAAACAGATTCAAAAATATCACAAGCTCAGTCTGTATCCACTGATACTGCCGAAGTTTGGCAGGGTATTTTGCAAAATATAGAAAGTATACCCTCAAGAATGTTTTTCTTCAATTTATCCCGCCCTGTGTCTTTGTCAAAAGACTGTATAGAAATAGCTTTTATGAAAGATATTTTTGTCAAACAGGCAAAAGAAGATTCCAAAAATGCACCGTTGAAAAAAGCAGCAATGAAGTATTTTGGTGTGGACAATATTAATATACAAATAAAACTTGCAGATACTGAATTTCAAGATGCAAAAGATATAAAACCTGCTTTAAAGAAACTGGAAAAAAAAGATGTTGAACCAAAATCAGCTTCTGTTTCTCCTTCGTTTGAAGAAGAAAATGCAGCAATGCTAAATGAAGAAATGTCTCATTTGAACGTCGATGAGAATACACCACAAACAAAAACATCTGTTCCCGACGACCTTTCTGATCAGTCAAAGATGGTTATGGAACTTTTTAACGGAAAATATATTGATTAAAAATAAAAACTAAAAAAGCTCCGGAAATATTTGCCGGAGCTTTTTGTTATCTTTTTTCTATTCAGAAACTGTTTCTGTTTCTTCTTCAATTTGTTCTTCAAGATTTGCTGTTGTTCTGATAGAATCGAGTTTTGATTTTCCGAGATTTTTGTCTTTAAATTTTTTGACCTGTCTTGCCAATTTGTCTGCTACAAGGTCAATGCTGGCATACATTGATTCAGCTGTTTCCGCAACATGGACGGAACCGGTAGTTAATTTGCATATAACTTCTGCTGTGTGATTTTCTGCAACACTCGGATTTTTAATTACCGTAAGCATAATATCAATTGCTTCTATCTGGTCGTAGTGTGAAGCAACTTTTCCGATTTTTTCTTTCGCATATGCTTTAATTGCATCTGTGATTTCAATGTTTTTACCGTTTACGTGAATACGCATGTATAGCCTCCATTAAAAATGATACTTTCTAAGTATACCTCAACTTTTGTCGAGTTGCAATGACTATATGAGTTTTGTATAATCTATACAGAGAAAATAAACATTTTAAATGTGAGGAGTTTTTTATGAAAAAATTTGTAATAAGTTTGTTTTCATCAATGTTAATTTTGTGCTGTTCCACACCCTGCTTTGCTGCATTAAATAACGGTGTGTGGGTAAATGATATGCGTAAACTGTTTTTGAGAAACAGGGCAATTATTTTGGGCGTGAATATAAGAACTTTTAATGCTGTAGACAAAAATAAAAATGACATTGTAGAAATTGAAAAAGGTGAAACACCGGGAACATTCTTAAATGCTATTGAAAGATTGGATTCTTTAAAAGAGCAGGGAATAAATACAATTCATTTGCTTCCCGTTACTCCTGTCGGCAAAGTAAAAGCAATAGGTACGGCAGGTTCTTTGTATGCTATTTCTGATTTCACTAAATTAAATCCTCAGCTCGACGATTTGACTAACAGTATGAGTGTTTATGATGAAGCAAAATTGTTTATAAGAGAATGTCATAAAAGAAATATTCGTGTAATTTTTGATTTGCCAAGCTGCGGCTCATATGATATGTATCTGGCAAATCCGGATTTGTTTATGAAAGATGCATCTGGAAATCCCATAGTACCTGCTGATTGGACGGATGTAAGATTATTTAAGGTGCAAAACGCTGACGGAAGCTTAAATGATGCTGTGTATTGTTTGTACAAACAGTATATTGATATGATTCAAAAACTCGGTGCTGACGGTGTTAGGGCAGATGTTGCAACTTCAAAACCATACAAATTTTGGCAAAATTTGATTTCTTATGCAAGAAAAAATGATCCTCAGTTTTTGTTTTTGGCAGAAGCTTCGGAAAGCTGGAATGAGCCGATAGCACAAAATGCACCGTTTACACCGTATTATCAATTGTTGGAAGCAGGCTTTGACGGATGGTATGGCAGTTTCTTCAATTTTAAAGATTGGGACACAGCTGAAAAATTTGGTAAAGAATTGTCTCTTATTAATAACATAAGAAAAGAATTTGAACTAAAAAAACAGCCTAAAGCTGTTATTGGAAGTTTTGCAACTCACGATGAAGTTTCACCGATAAACGTTGGAGGAATGCCATACTCTGATATGCTTATTTGGCTGCAAGCTACACTGCCTTTAAATTCTTATTTTGTTGACGGATTCCAGACAGGTGATGCTTACCAGTACAAATATGCTAATCAAAAAGCCTCAAAAACATATACAGATGACGACTATTATTATGTACACAAAGGCAAAATTGATATCTTTAACTATTCCAGAAGACCAGGCGGCCCGAATCAGGATTTGTTAGCTGATTTTGTAATGGGGAATAAATTAAAAGATATGGCTTCGGAAATTGTAAATCGAGGTGAATTTAGCTTTTTAAAAACGACAAATCCCTCCATCTTTGCCTATCAGTGCAAATTTAAATATTCAATAATTCTTGTTATTATAAATAAAGACCTTGTTTATCAAAGTGAAGGTAAAATTACAATAAAAGACCATGATGCGGATGACATAATGGTTCCTTTGAAAAACATTACTTTCCCGACATTCAAGAAGAAAGATCTTGTGTTGAATATGGCTCCCGGTGAGACTATTGTGTTTTTAATAAGTAAACCGAATAAAACACAACAAGCTTCCCAAAAAGTTGAAATAATAAATAAAGAACATCCTAAAAACAGGAAGTAATATATTTAAAAATACCTTTAGTTGTACACCACAATAACTCTTTGTCTTCTTTTTCCGGAAGTTCAAGAGTTATTGTCGGTATGTTTCTTTCTATGCCGCAATAAGTACCGAAACTTCCCGGTGTAGGGTAGCCTATGTTTTCTTCAACCGTATATCCTGTGATTTCTGAGAATTTTTCTGCTATTTCTTTTGCAGGGCCGTCATAGTTCACAATTTTGTAAGGTTCATGTAATGTTACAATCAAATCAGGTTTGTATTTGTCTATTGCATAAATAAGAAACTGTGTTTCTTGCTCACTTGCAGGGCTTTCTCCTCCATAGTATTCCGAGCCTTTTTCTGTCTTTTCCCAGTTCTGCGTCGGAAAGTTTCTGTTGAGATCCACACCGTTTGAGTTTCCTCTTGTCTGTGCATTTTTGCCGTCAGGATTAAGGCAAGGTATAAAAAGGAGCCTATTTTAGGTTTCATTTCTGTCTTTCAGATATCTGTATATTAAGTACTCTCCTGATGGCTCATCTCCATGAAATACGCCGATAACAAGCACTGTCGATTTGTATTTTTCCGGCTGTCTTTTTAGTAATAATATTTCGTTACCTTTCGGGCTGTTTATTTTTAGTTCCAAATCTGCAAAAATCATTATTTTTCTTCCAGTATTTTCCAATTTTTTTGTAAATCAGACAATCCTTTTTTTGCGGTTGTCTTTTCCAGTACTATTTGTTGAATGGTACTGTTTAAAAGATTTATTATTTCCTTTTTATTCTTTTTAAATTCTATAGGTGTAATGAGGTTGTTCAACTGCTTTGCACTGATATAACGGGCTTTTGAAATTGTATCGGTATCTGTATATGTAGTAAAATATTCATCTTTCAACGACTCATTATTTACCGGCAGTATTGTGGTAAGTTTCGCAAGTTCTGTCTGATTTTTGGCGTTAGTCAAAAACAGAGCAAAGCGTAAAGCACCGTCTTTGTGTTTTGCTCTTGAAGGTATGATAAGGTTCATAATAGATACGTCATATTTATCGTTGCTGCCTGTGAATTGTTCTGAAACATCAGTTACTTTAAAAATCTGCGGAGCGTTTTCTTTCACAATATTCAAAAAGTTTGCTCCGGATTGAATATATGCTATCTGACCGGACATGTATTTTTCAAGAGCTTCCTGATGGTTTTGGGTAATGGATTCTTTGGGTATCAAATCCTGTTTATATAAGTTTTTGTATTCTTCAAAAATTCTGATACTTTCGTTTGTTGTTATTTTGTCCGCATTATTGACATCATATTTGTTCAATATTTTTAAGAATGTATCGTTTTCTGTGAGAGTCGGCATTGTGACAAATTTTTCGGTTTGTTTTTTTATTTGAAAAGCTGTTTTAAATAATTCGTCATAACTTTTAGGAGGATTTTTTATGCCGGATTTTTTAAGAATATCTTTATTGTAGAATGTTATGGATGATGTTGCATAAAAAGGAACCGCATAGCACTTTCCGTTTTGTTTAAGCATTTCGACTATTTGAGTATTGTAGGCGGTTAGCTTTGTGCAGTCTATGTATTCCAGTGCCTGCTTCTGTGCCAGAATACTTGAAAAATCAGGAGTAAGGTTGACCAAATCCGGTGGATTACTGCTCAAAATAGATGCAAGAGTCCTTTTTTCACCTTCTGAATAAGGAACATCAATCCAGTTTATTTTTATATCTGGGTTTTGCTTTTCAAATTCCGCAATGAGTGGGTTCATATAGTTACCGAAAGTACCCATCTGCAAAGACCAGAAAGTGACTTCCTGTTTTGTATTGTCAGAAATGATGGCAGGTTTGTCAGGTTTCATTATTACATAAACTGCACTAACTAAAATAAGAGTAACTATTAAAATTGTTAAAACGATTTTTAAATTTTTCATAATTTCACAACAAATCCTACTATTATTGAAATAACTATTAGAATCATAGGATTTTTTCTCATTTTAAGCCCGAGAATAGTAAAAAACACCAGCAAAATTAAGGCTTTTAATGAGATTAAATCCCAAAAATTAAATGTTTCTCTAAACTTTGCGAGATGAAAACAGGTCGCATTCATTATCTTTAAGCCGGCAACTCCGATTAGAGCTACCGCCGCCGGTCTAAGTCCGTACATAATGTTATTTATCAGTGGATTTTCTTTATTTCTTTTCAAAAATTTTGACAAAATAGTGATTATAAAGAAAGACGGAACCATAAAAGCAACAGTCGTAAAAGCTGCACCTAAGATACCTCCGACTTTAATGCCGACAAATGTTGCCATGTTTATTCCGATAGGTCCGGGTGTTAGGTTTGATATGGCAATCATTTGGGTAATTTCAGAAACATCAAACCAGTTGTATTTTTCAACGAGATAGTACAAAAACGGAATAACCGTATATCCGCCGCCTATTGCAACAGCACCGATTTTGAAATATTCAAATGCTAGGACAAGAATACTATTCATCTTTGTCCTCCGGTTCTTTTGTTTTCACTGTACAAGGGCAGCAAGTTTTTGCTTTTGGAAATAGAAAATGTCTCAAAAGCCCGATAATACCGGCAGAGATTACAATAATAAACGGTGAAACGTTCATTATTGAAGCAGTCAATGCTGCAAGGAAAAGAACGGTTGTGGTTTTGTCAAATACGGAGAATTTCCACAACTCCAAAACTGTCAAAAGAATAAGCACACACACTGCCAAATCAAGAACTTCAAAAATGTTTTCAATTAAAGGAAAACCCATTATTGCAGACAGAAAAGAAAAGACTATCACAATAGCAAGAAACGCAGGCATGCAAACACCAGTAACCGCAGCAAGAGAACCGGGTATTCCTCTTGCTTTATAACCGGTCAGCATTGAGACATTGCCGGCTACAAGACCCGGAAAACATTGGCTTAATGCGTAATAATCAGTGATTTCTTCCATTGTACAGATTTTTGCTTTGTCGACCATTTCGGCTTTTAAAAAAGGCAGTATCGCATATCCTCCACCGAAAAGAACGAGTCCTATTTTGAAAAATATCCAGAATAATTGTAATAAACTAAGCTTTTTGGTCATTTTTTAACTCTGTACTTATAATCTGAGCAACTTCTTTGGCTGCTTCGTGTTTTGAAAGCATTTGTTTTACCTGTGCCAGATTATCAATCATATTTTGCCTGTATTGTTCATCATCAACAATTTTCAACAGCTCTTTTGATATTGTTTGCGGGTTTGAATCTTTCATCAAAAGTTCCGGAACAATATCTTTGCCTGTAATAATGTTTGGCAGGCAAACTCTGTCAATGCAGCGAACAAGCCTGTATACAATGTATGCAATTAACGGTCCTTTGTAGCTGATTATCATAGGTGTGTGATAAAATGCAGCTTCCAATGCTACTGTGCCAGAGGCCAGCATTAAGGCATCTGAGGTGCTCAAAAGTTCATAATTTGCATTTTTTATGACTTTTATCTTGTTGTTCTTCAAAAACTTGTTGAAAACAGAATCTTTAAGGCTGTCTGCCTGTGCTATCACAAACTGGATATCATCTCTTTCTTTTGCAATGATATCTGCTGCTTTTAAAAATGTATCCATCAAATAATGAAGCTCGAATACTCTGCTTCCCGGAAAAATTGATATGAGCTTTTTATTTTTATCTAGACCGTACTTTTCAAAAACCTTATCTCTGTCAGAGGGTTCTGGCATTTGAGTAACAAGAGGGTGTCCGACAAATTGAGCATCTATTCCTTCTTTTTCATACATTTCTTTTTCAAACGGAAATATTGTCATTACCTTTGAAATATTCTTTTTAACGGTTTTTATTCTCCATTTTCGAGATGCCCAGATTTGCGGCGGAATGTAATAAAACACCTTTATTCCTGCTTTGTGCAGAAACTTTGATATATTGAGATTGAAACCGCCATAGTCAATCAATAAGACAAGATCCGGTTTGAACTCATTTTTTAGGTATTCCACAACTCTTTTTCCGAGTGTAATATGGTCAAACAAAATCTTGGGAGTCAGCCCCATTGCGGACATATGAGCTTTTGTGTGGTCAACAAAAAGCTTTACTCCGAGTTTTTTAAGGTTTTCTCCGCCGATTGCTTCTATTTCTATGTCATTTCTGTTTTCGAGCAAATTTTGCACAACAAGAGAGGCATGTTTGTCGCCCGATAATTCGCCTGTGATTATGAAAAGTTTCTTTTTGTCCATATCTGCCCTCCTGCTTGTTTGAAAAACAATTCCACAAGACGGCGTTATATTGCCATTACGATAATGCCTTTTTTGTCGGCGTATTCTATAACTTTTTTCTGGTCAACAATAATAGTTTCGTTTGCTTCTAT